>DASZWL010000109.1:0-13641 GCA_035546695.1 Rhodanobacteraceae bacterium
TGCGGTCGCGCAGCGCGCGCGTGCGCTCGGGATCGAGATGCGGCTGGAGGTTTCCGATGACGATCGCGCCTTCCTTCAGCGCCGCGATCTCTTCGAGCGTCGGCGGCTGCACCTTCAGCAACACGTCGGCGCGAGCGAGCGCGCTGCGCGCGTCGGTCGCCTCGACGTTCGCATACGCAGCGTCCGGAAAATATGCGGATTCGCCCGCGCCGCGCTCGATCACGACGTCGGCACCGCGCGCCTTGATCTTCTTCGCGACCTCAGGCGTCGCGGCGACGCGGCGCTCTCCCGCCGCCGTCTCGCGCACCACCGCCACGGCTACCGGCATGTCGTCTCCCGGATTCGCTCTTCAAGCCGCATCGTAGCGGAACGTCGCGAACAGGGTAAACCGCGCCGCAGCAAGGACGAAGACGGCTGGTAAACTCGCGAGCACGCCCTCACGTTCCACGCCCATGTCCCTCGATGTCCTGAACCAGCGCCGCTCGGTACCGTCGCGTCAGCTCGCCGAGCCCGGACCGGAAGATGCGCAACTGCGCGATCTCCTGACCGCCGCGATCCGCGTGCCCGATCACGGCAAGCTCGCGCCGTGGCGGCTCGTCGTGATCCGCGGCGAGGCGCGTACGAAGCTCGGCGCGGCGCTCGCCGCGATGCATCTTCGCCACGAGCCCGAAGCGCCGCCGTCCGTCATCGAGAAGGATCGCACGCGCTTCGACCACGCGCCGCTGATCGTCGCGGTCGTCGCGCGCATCGAGGAGGATCATCCGAAGATCCCGGCGCAGGAGCAGCTGCTTTCGGCCGGTTGCGTCGCCTACAACCTTCTTCTCGGCGCGCAGGCGCAAGGTTTCGGCGCGCAATGGCTGACCGGCTGGGCCGCGTACGATCGCGAGGCGGCGTCGCTGCTCGGCCTCGCCGACGACGAGCGCATCGTCGCGTTCGTGCACATCGGCACGGTGCGCGAACCCGCGCCGGAGCGGACGCGTCCCGCGCTCGATTCCGTCGTTTCCGAATGGCGATGAACAGCGCGCCGATCGCGCACCTCGTCGACGGCAGCCTCTACGTCTGCCGCGCGTATTTCGCGCCGATGCCGGACATCGCCGGCGCCGACGGCGCTTCGGTTATCGCCGTGCACGGCTTCACCCGCTTCCTGCTCGATCTCATCGAGCGCGCGCGGCCGACGCACATCGCCGTCGCGTTCGACGAATCGCTGACGACGTCGTTCCGCAACTCGATCTATCCCGCGTACAAGGCGAACCGCGATCCGGCGCCGGACGCTCTCATGGCGCAGTTCGCGCTCTGCAAGGAGATCGCGGCCGCGCTCGGCGTCACGGTGCTCGCCGATGGGAAGTACGAGGCCGACGATCTCATCGGCAGCGCGCTGATGGCGCTGCGCATGGCGGGATTCCGCGGCGTCATCGTCTCGGCCGACAAGGATTTCGGCCAGCTGATTGGCGAAGGCGACGAGCAATGGGATCCTCAGCGCAACCAGCGCTGGGACGCGCATGGCGTCAAGACGCGGCTCGGCGTGCGCCCGGATCAGGTCGCGGATTACCTCGCGCTGACCGGCGACGGCGTCGACAACATCCCGGGCGTGCCCGGCATCGGGCCGAAAACCGCGGCGATCCTGCTGCATCACTTCGATACGCTCGATGCGCTGCTCGAGCGCGCCGAGGAAGTCGCATGCCTGCGCACCCGCGGCGCCGCCGCGGCTTCGATGCGATTGCGCGAGCACGCCGCGAGCGCGCGACTTTCGCGACAGCTCAGCGCGATCGCGCTGGATGCGCCGGTGCCGCTTGCGGCGGATGCGTACGCGCGGCGAGGGATCGACGAGTCCGCGCTCGAATCGCTGTTCGACCGTCTGCGGCTCGGCCCGCTGACGCGCGCGCGCGTGCGGGCGCTCTCCGAGGCGTCCGCCTCAGTCGCCTGACTTCGCGGGCTCGGTCGACGACGCGCCGCCTTCGACGTTGCCGAAGAGTCCGGGGACCGGCTCGGGCATCTTCTCCTTCCCTTTGAACGCGCCGGACGGCAGCTTCGGCTGCGCTTCGACGTTGGCCTCCCACGCGAAGCGCACGTCGCTGCGGAACACCTTGACCGGCTCGAGCTTCTTCGCGTCCTTCGGCTCGCCGTACGTGTCGTATTCGTTCTTCTGGCTGTTCGCGATGAAGTAGAGCCCGTCGCCCTCGATCACGCCGTAAGTCGGAAGGCCGAACGCGGGATTCGACGAATCGAGCGGCATCGCCGTTGCGATCTTGCGGCCGTCCTTGTCGAGCCGAAGGCGCATCACGCGCCGCGGCGACATGCCGTTCTCGATCGCGACGAGCGCGTCGTCGCCGTACCAGTAGAGCCCGTCGATGCCGCCGAGCACGAGCCGCGCCGGCGAATACTCGACATCGAAGCCCTTGGCGGCGGTCAGATCGATGCCGAACACGCCGAGCTGGTAATCGGCGAAGTAGAGGCGCTTGCCGTCGCCGCTGACGGCGAGCCCGCGGATACTGGTCAGCTTCGGATTCTCGACCATCGGCTTCAGCGCGCCGCCGTCGATCCGGTAGATGATGTTGGCGAGCCCGTCGGCCGCGAACACCGCGCCGCCGCCGATCGCGATGCTGGAAAGCGTGCGCGGCTGATTTTCCGGCGTCAGCACGTACTTGTTGAGCAGCTTGCCGGTCGAGAGTCGGAACTTGAAGACGCCGGCCTTGCCGTAGTCCTCTTTCCTGAAGCCCTTGAAGTACACCGACGACGTGCTCGCGACGTAGAGCGCATCGTTGGCGGGATCGGCCGCCATCGCATAGACGCTCCAGAGGCCGTTGTCGGTGGTCGGCGCGATGAAGTCGTGCAGGCTGCCGTCCTTGCCGACGAGCGAGATCGTGCCGTCGCGCACGCTGCCGACGAGGAACTGCTTGCGCTTGGGATCGTACGCGAGCGATTCGAAGAGATGATCGCCGCCCGGCAGCGTGAATGCGACCTTGCCCTCGCCGAACGGCTTGAGGTTCGCCTTGAGGTTGTCGGCGAGATAGGTCCAGAGCTTCGTGCCGTGGATCGAGTCGAACGCGGAGTTGTCGGCGAGGTCGTAACCGAATCCCTGCTGCTGCATGCCGAGCAGCGTCTCGTACGCCCTAGACTTGTCGCCGCGTTCGGCGTAGACGCTGGCGAGCGCGAGCTTCAAATCGCCGGTATTCGGCAGAAGCACGGTCATGCGCTTCAGCGCCCAGGTCAGCCGCTCGACATCGCCGCTCTGCTTGTAGCCCGCGGCGAGGCGGTACAGCACCTGCGGCACGGTGACCTCGCTGATCTGCGCTTCGGTCAGCGTTGCGGGATTCGGACCCGCGGGCGCGGCTCCGGGCTGCCGCTGCGCCTCTGCGCTCGCAATCGACACGGCGAGGAGAATGACGCAGCAGACGAGTCTCTTGATCTTCATCGCGATTACCTAGGATGCTTCGGGGCTGTTCCGGCCGGACGTTTCGGCGCGACGCAGTGCCGGCGCGATTTCGGCCACACGCATCCGCGAACGCGCGGGGCGAAGTCCGGACAAGACCGTCCGCTCTGGAGAAAGTTCAGGGAAGCCGCTCAAGATGACCGAAACTGAAACGCTTTGCAACGGGCAATGGCTCAGCCTCAAGCGACGCGGGCGATGGGAATTCGCCGAGCGCGTCAACGCCGGCGGCGGCGTCATCATCGTGGCCGTCACGCCCGAGGACCGGGTGCTGCTCGTCGAGCAGTACCGCGCCGCGATCGAATCGAAGACGATCGAGATGCCGGCCGGGCTCGTCGGGGATCTCGCCGACTCGGCCGACGAGCACGCGGTCGAGGCCGCGCGGCGCGAGTTGCTCGAGGAAACCGGCTACGAAGCCGGACGCATCGAATTCCTGATGGCAGGGCCGTCCTCGTCGGGCATGAGCAACGAGATCATGGCGTTCGTTCGCGCTTACGATCTCGTGCGCGTCGATGCCGGCGGCGGCGACGAGACCGAGGACATCATCGTCCACGAGGTGCCGCGCGCCGATGCGCCGCGCTGGCTCGTCGAGAAGATGCGGGAAGGCTATTCGGTCGATCCGAAGATGTTCGCGGGGCTCTATTTCCTCGAGCACGGCGAGCGTCTCTTCGATGGCGCCGACGATCGGCGCTGAGCTCTTCCGCGGCGATCGCGAGAATCGAACGCGCGCCGGTCAGGTCAGCACCCACAGCACGAGCGCCTGCCAGAGCAGCAGCAGCGCCATCGCGACGATCACGAGCCAGGTCAGCGCGATGCCGATCGCGCGTCCCGGCGAGATGCCAGGCGATGTCGACAGGCCGAACGCGTGCAGCAGCCTGGCGACGATCAGCACGCAGCCGAAGACGTGCAGCAGCAGCGGCTCGGTCTGATCGAGCTCGAGAATCAGCATCAGCAACAGCGCGAGCGGAACGTATTCGACCGCGTTCGCATGCGCGCGGACGCGAAGCGCGAGCAGCTCGTCGCCGCCACTGCCGATGCCGACCCGCGCCGCGCGCCGCCGCAGCGACACGCGCAGCGCGAGGATCACGATCAGGAGTGCCGCTATCGCCGCATAGACACCCGTTATGCGCATGGCGGCTCTCCGGGTTCAGGGCTGCTTGGCAGGCGTCGCGCCCGGATCGCGCACGACGATCCGGTCGTCGTGCTGCATGCCGGTCGCCTCGACGCGCGCCGTCGGAATGATGCGATAGACGACGCGCACGTCGCCGACGGCTGGTTTCGCCGGATCCCCTGCGTAGAGCGTGCCGTTCGACTCGCGGAAGCTGACTTCGAGATTCGAAGGCAGTTGCGTGCTCTTGACCGCATACGGCTCGGCCTTGAGCTTCAGCGCGGGGCCGAGGCGATAGTTGCCGACCTGCCGCCCGTCGACGCGGAACGCGCCGAGCCGTACGTCTTCGGCCGGAAAGCGCGCGATGCCGAAAGGCAGCCGCTCGGGATTCTCGTGCCCTTTCTTTTCGTGGAAATCCGCCGAGCTGATCGGCTGCGGCGACCAGACCTGCTGGTACGTGCATTTGGCTTTCTTTCCGGCTCCCTCGCAGTGTTCCTGCCATTGCAGCATCTCGACGAAGCGCAGCAGCATCAGCGCATCGGCCGTGATGCCGAGCTGCGGATCGCTCGCCGGCGTCTTCGCGACGAGATCGCCCTTGATCTGGATCAGGCGGCCCTCGTTGGCCGGGTCGATGCGATCGGAAGGAACGATCGCCGCACCATTCGGCGCGAACGAAGGCGCGGACGGCGCGGCCTCGCCCTTCGTCGGCACGGGAGCCGCGCTTCGATGCAGCCATGCGTAGGCCGCGATCGCGACGACGATCGCGATCGCGACCACGACCAGTGGAACGAGCGATTTCGATCGATTCTTCGATGGACGTGCGGCGGGAGTCGTCTTTTTTGCCATGCGGATGTGCTCAGGCTGCCTCGCCGATCAGCTCGGCGCGTTCGTCGGTGGTCGAGAAGCGGCCTTTCGCGTCGCGCGTCACGCGCGCGATCGCACAGCCGGCATCGTGGGTGAAGAAGAGCCGCACGCCGCGAGCGAGCTTGTCTTCGAGAAACGCCTTCTTCTCGTCGATCAGGAGCTCGGGATAGCGGTCGTAGCCCATCGTCACCGGCAAGTGTACCCAAGGACGGCCCGGAATCAGATCGGCGCAGAACACGACGCCGCCCTCGCCGCCGTCGGCCGAGATCTCGGACAGCATGAGACCCGGCGTGTGGCCGTTCGAATAGGAGAACCGCACCTGCATACCGAGCGTCGGCGAGCGCGCGCCCTGTACGCGCTCGAGCCGGCCTGAACTTTCGAGCAGCGGCTGCAGCTCGGGAATGAACGATGCGCGATCGCGCGGATGCGGGCTCAGCGCGCGCTGCCAGCATTCCTCGCCGACGAGATAGGTCGCGTTCGGGAACAGGAGACGCGGAGGGCTGCCCTCTTCCCACTCCGCGAGCAGACCGCCCGCGTGATCGAAGTGCAGATGGGAGACGACGACGGCATCGATGTCCTCGTGCGAGAAGCCCGCCTCGGCAAGCGAATCCTGCAGCACGTGACGCGATTCGACGACGCCGTAGCGCTCGCGCAGCTTCGGCTCGAAGAACGCGCCGATGCCGGTCTCGAAGAGGACGTTTCGACCGTTTAGTCGTTCGGCGAGCAAACAGCGGCAAGCAAGCGGGATGCGATTGTCCTCGTCGGGCGCGATCCACTTCTCCCACATCGCGCGCGGCGCGTTGCCGAACATCGCGCCGCCGTCGAGACGCTGGGAGTTGCCTTGGAGGGACCAGAGTTTCATGCGTCGGGATCTCAGTGCGTAACGATCGCATAGACCAGCAAAGCTGCGACGCATGCGCCGAGCAAAGCATATGAAGAAATGTTCGCCCAGAGGATAGCTTGTCGCACCCGCGCTTTCTCGAAGCCGGGCAGCGCGGCGAGCGCGACGAGGCTTTCGAGCCAACACGAAACGGCAAGGTTGGGCACCAGCAGAACCAGCGCTGCGGTCGGGATCATCCAGTAAAAGTCGCTCTCGAAAGGTGTAAGCCATGCTGCCCCGAGGCTCGCTGCAACCGCCGGCTCGGATGTGACACGAAGGCGTTCGCCGAATACGTGCTCGAGGCCGACGGCCACGAACGCGGTCACGAACTCGAGCATCAGCATCGCCATCCACGCAAGGGGCACGCCGACAAGTGTCGAAACGATGTTCGCGCGCAACGAGATTTTCGCCGCACGCACGAATCGCAATTGCAGACACCTCGCGATGACGAATGCTTCGATCGCAACGATCGGCACCAAGGCGACGGCCATTCCAGGCCACGTCAGCATCAGCATCGGCAAGCCCGCGTCGGCTCTTGCCGATGTCGCATACAGCAACAGCGTCGTCGCAACGGTCGCGAGCCATAGCGTGTGGACCGGGCGCATCATTTACTTGACGACGCCGCTACCCGACACGCCGCGCGGATCCGAAGCCGCCCGCACCGCACCGGTCTTCTTGTCCCAGCTCACCGCATTCATGAATCCGTACGGCCAGGTGCCGGCCGCGACGTTGATCTTGTGCCCCATCGCTTCAAGCACCCGGATGTCATCGGCCGACAGTGCGTCCTTCTCGGCATTGATCACGTCGGGCATGTACTGGTGATGGTAGCGGCGGTTCGCGACGAATTGCGCCGGCTCTTCACCGGCAATGAACGCGAGGATTCCTTCGAGCGTCATCGTGATGATCGCGCTCCCGCCCGGCGTGCCGAGCACGGCCAGCCGATCGGGTCCGTCGACGAAAGTCGGCGACATCGACGACAGCGGCCGGCTGTGCGGCTTCGGCGCATTGCGGTCGTTGCCGAGAAGGCCATACGCGTTCGGCTTTCCGGCGACGAGCGCGAAATCGTCCATCTCGTCGTTGAGCACGAAGCCGGTGCCCGGCACGACGAGCGCCGAGCCGAAGATGAGATTGACGGTCTGCGTCGCCGAGACGAGGTTGCCGTCCCTGTCGATGATCGAGAAATGCGACGTGCTGACCCCTTGCTGCGTGTCGAGATAACCCG
This sequence comes from Rhodanobacteraceae bacterium, assembly GCA_035546695.1. Taxonomy (GTDB): domain Bacteria; phylum Pseudomonadota; class Gammaproteobacteria; order Xanthomonadales; family Rhodanobacteraceae; genus Dokdonella_A. The sequence continues at coordinate 7,502 of DASZWL010000109.1, forward strand.
GCAGCAGGTCGCTCGGCGTCGCCTTGTCCGGATGGATCGACGCGCGAAGGCCTGCCGCGTAGTCGGGGCTCGTCAGGAGCCGGATCGGCATCTGGACGAAATCGGGATCGCCGAGGTATTCGGCGCGGTCGCGATACGCGCGCCGCATCGCCTCGACCGCGAGGTGCACCTGATGCGCGTGGTCGTACTTCGAGAGATCGTAGCCCGAGAGGATATTGAGGATCTCCGCGATCGCGATGCCGCCCGAGGAAGGCGGCGGCGCGGTGACCATGCGATAGCCGTGGTATTCGGTCGTGAGCGGCTTGCGTTCCTTGACCTCGTATTGCGCGAGGTCGTCGAGCGTCCAGCGGCCGCCCTCGGCGCGCACGCCGTCGACGAGCTTCTTCGCGAGATCGCCCTTGTAGAACCCGTCGTTGCCGTGCGCCGCGATCGTCTCGAGCACGCGCGCGAGATCGGGCGTCTTGAATACCCAGCCTTGCCTGGGCACTTCGCCGTCCACGAGATAGAGCGCGGCCGACGCGGGAAAGCGCTTGATGGCTTCCTTGCGCCGCGCGAGCTCGCCGAGGAAGCGCGAATCGGGCTGGTAACCGTCTCGCGCGAGACGGATCGCCGGCGCGAGCGATTTCGAGAGCGGCAGCTTGCCGTAATGCGAGGCGATCCAGACGAGCCCCGCGGGCTCGCCCGGAATCGCGGCCGACAGCGCGCCCTTCGTCGAATGATCGCGGTCCGCGTTGCCGTTCGCGTCGACGTAATCGTTCGAGTCGACCGCCGCGGGCGCCATCTCGCGCGCATCGACCATCGTCTCCTTGCCGTCCGATGCGCGGCGCAAAAGGAACAATCCGCCTCCGCCGATCCCCGAGCTCTGCGGTTCCAGCACCGAAAGCGCGGCCGCGACCGCGACGGCCGCGTCGAATGCGTTGCCGCCTTCGGCGAGCACTTCGAAACCGGCATCGGTCGCAAGCTTGTGCGCGCTCGCGATCGCGGCTTTGGCGGGCTTCGCTTCCGCGGCGTGCGCGAGCGGCGATGCGGCGACGAACGCGACGACGAATGCCGCGAGAGCAAAACCAAAACGATGCTTCATGCGATCTTTTCCGTGACGAGCGCCGAATACTTCGCGAGCAGCGTCTCCCGCGATTCCGCATGCTCGGGATCCGGCACGATGCACTCGACCGGGCAGACCTCGACGCATTGCGGCGTGTCGTAGTGCCCGACGCATTCGGTGCACAGCGACGGCGCGATTTCGTAGATCTCCTTGCCCTCGGTGATCGCCTGGTTCGGACAGACCGGCGCGCAGACGTCGCAGTTGACGCAGAGATCGGTGATCTTGAGCGACATGTTCGAAGCTTAGCGCATCGGCGCCGCGCGCCGCGGCGACGATGTGCCGCAGGCTGCGAAACCCGCCGTCAGCCGCAACAGCCAGCCAAGGCCGTCATCCCGGCGAAAGCCGGGATCCATTTTGATTCCTGTGACGAAAAACCAAAATGGATTCCGGCTTTCGCCGGAATGACGGCCGACTTGGCGGGAGCGAGAAAGATCGCTTGCCGCGATACTCCGATTACTTCGCCTCGACGAACCGCACGTCCGCGCCCGACGACGCGAGCGCCTGCTTCACGGCATCGAGATCGCCCGGCGCGCCGACGAACAGCACGACGACGTCCTTGAACGATCCGGCCTGCGCGTCCTTGAACGCCTCGACGACGAGATCGGCCGTCGTCTTCGAGTCGGGACCGCCGAACGCCATCATGTTGCCCGGCAGAACGCCGCGCGCGACGACGGTCTTGACGTTGTCGAGCTGGTTCTGGCGATCGGACTTCGTCGCGTCGTCGTCGCCGGACGGCACGAAATACATGTACGGATGATTCGTCTTGACGCCCTGCATGTTCGCGGTGACGACGCTGACGAGATACTGCTTCCATGCGGTCTTGTCGTTCGGATTGGTCGGCACGGCCGCGACTTGCGGCGCCGCCGCAGCCTGCTGCTGGGCCGCTTCCTTCTGCTGGTTGCACGCGGCGAGCGCGAACGCCGCGGCGCACGCGAGAGCGATGATGGCGGGAATCTTGCGCATGGTCTTGCTGCCTCAGCTGGTAGTGGTCGGTTTGCGGTAATGGTTGCGCAGCGCCTGCTGCACGACCGGGTGCACGAACCCGGAGACGTCGCCGCCGAGTCGCGCGATCTCGCGCACGAGCGAGGACGAGATGAAGCTGTATTGCTCGGCCGGCGTCAGAAAAAGCGTCTCCGCGCTCGGGATCAGATGTCGGTTCATGCTCGCGAGCTGGAACTCGTACTCGAAATCGGAAACGGCCCGCAGGCCGCGCAGGATGACGCCCGCTCCGACCTCCTCGACGAGATCGGCGAGCAGCGTCGCGAACCCGCGCACCTCGATGTTCGCCACGCCGGCGAGCGCGACGCGCGCGAGCGAGATGCGCTCGGCGAGATCGAAGCTCGGTCCCTTCGTCGTCGAGTCGGCGATCGCAACGATCAGGCGATCGAACAGCGGAGCCGCGCGCGTGACGAGATCGATGTGTCCGTTCGTGATCGGATCGAACGTGCCCGGATAGACCGCCACGCGAGAGCGTTGCTGCGAAATCGCCATCGATCGGAGCCTGCGCGCTGCCGGAGCCGGCCGCTAGCTTAGCGGATCGGCCGCAACGCGACGATACAGCGCATGGCGCGCGGCGCCGGCGTGCCCTTCGCGATGGAGCTGCCAAGTCGGCGGCAGCGCGAAACGCGCATCGGCCGGCGATTCGACGTAGATCCACGCATCGCGGGCGAGCCAGCCGCTCTCGAGCCGGCTTGCGATCGCTTCCCAGAGATTCGCCGCGAACGGCGGATCGAGGAAAACGACGTCGAACGGCTGCTGCGCTCCGGCGAGCAGCGATTCCGCGTCGGTCGCGACGACGCGCGCCTCGCCGGCATCGAGACGCGTGAGATCGTCCTCGATGCGGCGCGCGAGCTCTCTATCGCTCTCGACGAACGTGCAGCTCGCCGCGCCGCGCGAAAGCGCTTCGATGCCGAGCGCGCCGGTGCCAGCGAAGAGGTCGAGACAGCGCGCGCCTTCGATCACGGGCGCGAGCCAGTTGAACAGCGTCTCGCGCACGCGATCCGGCGTCGGTCGAAGTCCCGGACGATCCGGCACGACGATGCGCGAGCCGCGCAGGCGTCCCGCGATGATGCGCACCTTTCCGGGCGGACCCGATGATGCGCGCTTCGATCTGGAATCCGTCCTCTTCAATCCTGCTCCTTCGATCAATCGTCGTCGTTCCCGCGAAAGCGGGAACCCAGCGCCTTCGCCATCCGCACCGAAACGAGCCGCCAACCGCGCCGGTGCTAGCATGCGCGCTCGAATTTTCCCCGATCCGCTCCGCAAATGCTGAAGTTCTGGAAAAAGAAGCCGGCCGAGGAAGCGCCGACCCCGCAGACGGACGAGCAGGAGCTCGTCGAGCAAGCCGCCGCCGAGACGCTCGCCGAGCCGATGATCGCGAGCGCGCCGATCGAGCCCGCGCCGGCCTCGCACGCCGAATCGATTCCGTCCGCTCCCGCGAAACGCTCGTGGCGCGAGCGTCTTTCCGGCAGCGGCTTCGCGAAGAGCCTCGGCTCGCTGTTTTCGCGCAATCCGGTGCTCGACGACGCGCTGCTCGACGAGCTCGAGACCGTCTTGATTACGGCCGACGTCGGCGTCTCCGCGTCGGCCGAGATCGTCGAGATCCTCCGCAAGCGCGTCGAGCGCCGCGAGTTCGCCGATGCGGCCGCGTTGCTCGCGGAGCTGCGTGCCGAGCTCGTCGCGCGGCTGAAACCGGTCGAGAAGCCGCTCGACGTCGGCGGACGCAAACCGTTCGTGCTGCTCGTCGTCGGCGTCAACGGCGTCGGCAAGACGACGACGATCGGCAAGCTCGCACGGCGCTTTCGCGACGAAAAGCGCGCGGTCGTGCTCGCGGCCGGCGACACGTTCCGCGCGGCCGCGATCGAGCAGCTCGCCACCTGGGGCGGGCGGAACGGCGTGCCCGTCATCGCGCAGGGACCCGGCGCGGATTCCGCGAGCGTGATCTTCGATGCGCTGCAGACCGCGCGATCGCGCGGCGCCGACGTACTGATCGCCGACACGGCCGGACGCCTGCACACGCAATCGGGATTGATGGACGAGCTCTCGAAGATCCGCCGCGTGCTCGGCAAGCTCGATACCGAGGCGCCGCACGAAGTGCTGCTCGTCATCGACGGCACGACCGGCCAGAACGCGATCAGCCAGACGCGCCAGTTTCGCGAAGCGATCGGCGTCAGCGGGCTCGTCGTGACGAAGCTCGACGGAACCGCGAAAGGCGGCGTCGTGTTCGCGCTCGCGCGCGAGTTCGGTTTGCCGATCCGCTACGTCGGCCTCGGCGAGAGCGCCGAGGACCTGCGCGTGTTCGACGCGCAGGCGTTCGTCGACGGCCTCTTGCCGGCGACACTCGGAACCGATGCCTGAGCGGCCGCGCCGGCGCCGGATCGCGCTCGCCGCTGCGGCGTTGCTGCTCGTGGCCGGCGCATTCGCGGCCTGGTACGGCACGCGTCCGGAAACGCTGACGTCGTTCCTGATCGGACAGGCACGAAGTCGGCTCGGCGCATCGCTTGCGCTCAATGGTCCGGCGCGATTCGGATTCGTTCCAGCGCTCCATCTCGTTCTGCCGCAGCCGAAGCTCGGCGATCCGGCGAGCGCGACGCCGTTCCTTCGCGCCGAGACGGCCGATGTCGTCGTGCCGTGGTCGGTGCTGTGGAGCGATCGCGTCGAAATCCGCAGCGTCGAGCTCGTCAAGCCGACGCTCGACGTCGATGCGCTCGATCGCTGGCTTGCCGCGCAACCCACGTCCGGCGAGCTGCCCGACGTGCGCTTCGCGATCCGCGCGAACGGCGCAAGCATCGTCGCCGGCGGCAAGACGATCGCGTCGGGAGTCGATCTCGATCTTGCGAGCAGCGGCGACGTATCTAACTGGTTGCATGAACGCGCAGCAAATCCGGCTGCGGCTCCGCTGCTGCCGCCGCTGCGCGGCACGCTGCGCGCGACGAATGTCGAGATCGATGGCATGCGTCTGGAAGGCGTTCGCATCGAGACGAGCGACGACGACACGACTCCGGCGAAGCCGTCCGGAAAGCGGCCGTGAAGCCGATCGCATCATCCGCTTCCGCGTGCGACGAATTCGCGGCGAAGCTGCTCGCGTGGTTCGACGTGCACGGCCGCAAGGATCTTCCCTGGCAGCATCCGCGCACGCCGTATCGCGTCTGGCTCAGCGAAGTCATGCTGCAGCAGACGCAGGTGCGCACGGTGATCGCGTACTTCGACCGATTCGTCGAGGCGCTGCCGACGCTGCGCGCACTCGCCGACGCGCCGCTCGATCGCGTGCTCGCGCTCTGGTCGGGTCTCGGCTACTACAGCCGCTCGCGCAACCTGCACGCGGCCGCGCGCATCTGCGTCGAACAGCATGGAGGCGAGCTGCCGCGCGACATCGACGCGCTCGCCGCGCTGCCCGGCATCGGCCGCTCGACCGCAGGCGCGATCCTTGCGCAGGCGCACGGCCTGCGTTTTCCGATCCTCGACGGCAACGTGCGGCGCGTGCTCGCGCGCCATCACGGCGTTCATGGCTGGCCCGGCGCGACGGCCGTGCAGCGCGCGCTCTGGGAAATCGCCGAGTCGCACACGCCGTCCGAGCGCGTCGCGGACTACACGCAAGCGATCATGGATCTCGGTGCGACGGTCTGCACGCGATCGCGTCCGCGCTGCGCGGCTTGTCCGGTCGCATTCGATTGCGTCGCGCACCGCGATGGGACGACGGCCGAACTTCCGGAACGCAAGCCCACGCGCGCAAAGCCTACGCGCGAGACGACGATGCTGATCGTGCGCGACGAAGCGGGCCGCGCGCTGCTCGAGCGCCGTCCGCCGACTGGCGTCTGGGCGCGGCTCTGGAGCGTTCCCGAAGCGTCGGATTCCGCGTCGGCTGTGTATGTCTTGCGAGAACGTTTCGCGGTACAGACGCACGATGCGATCGCGCTCGATTCGTTCACGCACACGTTCACGCACTATCATCTGCGCGTGACGCCACTGCTAGTCGCCGGCGTCGCGAATCCGCGCGTCGCCGACGGCGAGAGCGGCTGGTTCACGCGCGAGGAATGGA
>DASZWL010000110.1:0-4348 GCA_035546695.1 Rhodanobacteraceae bacterium
CGGAACGGAACCCATGCCGCGGCGAACGGCGGCTCGCGCTGAAGGCACTCGCCGCAGATCGGCGCCGGCGCCGCGAGCGGCAGCGCGCAACGCGGACAGCACGGCCGGTTGATCGCAATGTCCTGCTCGCAACCGGCACAAAGGTCCCGCCCACCCGTGCCGGTGCCGCCGCACAGCAGGCAATGCGGCGGCAGGACACGCCGGAGCAGGCGCCGCGCGAGGCTGTCAACCGACCCGACTCTCTTCAAGTTGACAGCCTCCCGCCGTCAAACCCAGACTCGGACCCTTGCCGCTCCGCGTTGCCCCCACCGGAAGTTTCGCATGTCTGCCGACGTCATCCGCCACGACTGGACGCGCGCCGAAGTCTCGGCGCTGATGGATCTCCCGTTCGCCGATCTCCTCGCCCGCGCGCACGCGGTGCATCGCGCGCATCACGACGCGAACGCCGTGCAGGTGTCGACGCTGCTTTCGATCAAGACCGGCGGGTGCCCGGAAGACTGCGCGTACTGCCCGCAAGCCGCGCGCTACGCGACCGACGTCGAAGCCGAGAAACTCATGAGCCTCGACGCAGTGCTCGCAAAAGCGAAGCAGGCGAAGGCGGCCGGCGCGACGCGTTTCTGCATGGGTGCAGCGTGGCGCTCGCCGAAAGATCGCGACATTCCGAAGATCGCCGCGATGGTCGGCGCCGTGAAATCGCTCGGCATGGAAACCTGCGCGACGCTCGGCATGCTGACGCAGCCGCAGGCCGATGCATTGAAGAATGCCGGGCTCGACTATTACAACCACAACCTCGATTCGGCGCCGGAGTTCTACGGCGAGATCATCCATACGCGCGAATACCAGGATCGGCTCGACACGCTCGAATGCGTGCGCGACGCCGGCCTCAAGACCTGCTGCGGCGGCATCGTCGGCATGGGCGAGACGCGCGCGCAGCGCGGCGGACTTCTGCAGACGCTCGCGAACCTGCCGGCGCATCCGGAATCGGTGCCGATCAACCGGCTCGTGCAGGTCGAAGGCACTCCGCTTGCCGGCACCACACTGCTCGATCCGTTCGAATTCGTGCGCACGATCGCGGTCGCACGTATCGTGATGCCGAAATCGGTCGTGCGCCTTTCGGCCGGCCGCGCGGAAATGAGCGACGAGCTGCAAGCGCTCTGCTTCTTCGCCGGCGCGAACTCGATCTTCTACGGCGAGAAGCTTCTGACGACCGGAAATCCGGATACCGAGCACGATCGGCGCCTCTTCGAGCGGCTCGGCGTGAAGCCGATGGAAGTCGAAATCGAATCGACGACGGTCCACGCCGGGATCGTCGAGCTCGAAACCGCATAACTCGTAGCGAAGGCGTCCACCGCGACATCGAGCGCCGCACGGGAAAGCTGGGGCGGGTGCCGCTACTGCCGATCATGACCATGCGTCCGTCGCTTTTCGATCGTCTCGCCGTCCGCAGGGCCGAGCGCGTGCGCGCTTCGCTCGTGCGGCGTCTGCGCACGATCGAAGCGGCCGACGGCGCGTACGTCACGATCGACGGCGAGCGCCTGCTCGATTTCGCGAGCAACGATTATCTCGGCCTCGCGCAGCATCCGGCGCTCCGCGAAGCGCTCGTTCGCGCAACGGAGAAATGGGGCGTCGGCGCGACGGCCGCGCCGCTACTCGGCGGCCGTCGCGACGAGCACGCCGCGCTCGAGGAATCGCTCGCTCGCTGGACCGGCCGCGAGCGCGCGCTGTTGTTCTCGGACGGCTGGATGGCCAATCTCGGCACGGTTTCGGCGCTGCTCGGCCGCGGCGATCTCTGCGTCGAGGACAAGCTCGATCACGCCTCGCTGCTCGACGCCGCGCGGCTCTCCGGCGCGGAGTTGAAGCGTTATCCGCACGCCGACGTCGATGCGGCGCGGCGACGTCTCGAGTCGCGTCCGGGCGCCGCGGCGCTTGTCGCGAGCGACGGCGTCTTCAGCATGGACGGCGACGTCGCGCCGATCGACGCGCTCGCGAAGCTCTGCCGCGACGAGCGCGCGACGCTGATGATCGACGATGCGCACGGCCTCGGCGTGCTCGGCCCCGAGGGCGCGGGCAGCATCGCCGAAGCGGGACTTTCCGAGGACGACGTGCCGGTATTGATGGCGACGCTCGGCAAGGCGCTCGGCGTCGCCGGCGCGTTCATCGCCGGCAGCGCGGCGCTGATCGACGCGCTCGTGCAGGAGGCGCGCACGTTCGTCTATACGACCGCGATGCCGCCCGCGCTCGCCGCCGCTGCGCGCGCCGCGATCGATGTCGCGCGCTTCGAAGGCTGGCGGCGCGACCGGCTCGCGCGGCTAATCGCTCATTTCCGCACCGGCGCGATCGCGCAAGGCTGGATGCTGGCCGACTCGCGCACACCGATCCAGCCGATCGTGATCGGCGCGAGCGATGCGGCGCTTGCGACTTCGGCGATGCTCGAAGATGCCGGCTTCCATGTGCCGGCGATCCGGCCGCCAACCGTGCCGGTCGACTCGGCGCGGCTGCGCATTACGCTGAGCGCGCTGCATGCCGAGAGCGACGTCGATCGTCTGCTCGACGCGCTGCGCACGATCCGCGCGCGAATGCCGAAGCACGGAGGCTGAGTGCACATCGAAACGACCGGCACCGGACCTGACCTCGTCATGATCCACGGCTGGGCGATGCACTCCGGCATCTTCGCGCCGCTCACGCGCTTGCTCGCGCCCCGATTCCGTCTGCATCTCGTCGATTTGCCGGGACACGGCTTCAGCCGCGACGATGGCGGCTCGCTCGATCCCTTCGAGTGCGCGCACGGCATCGCGGCCGCGACGCCGCGCGCGATCTGGCTCGGCTGGTCGCTCGGCGGTCTCGTCGCGATGCGTGCCGCGCTCGATCAATCGGAGCACGTGCGCGCGCTCGTGCCGCTCGCGTCGAGTCCGCGCTTCGTCGTCGGCGACGATTGGCCGTGCGGCATCTCCCCTTCAGTGCTCGCCGAGTTCGGCGCCGGACTCGCGCGCGATTACCGCGCGACGATTGAGCGCTTCCTCGCGCTCGAAGCGATGGGATCGGACCACGCGCGCGCCGAGCTGCGCGAGCTGCGCTCGCACGCGTTCGAGCGAGGCGAGCCGTCCGTCTCGGCGCTCGAGGACGGCATGCGCGTGCTCGAAAGCGCTGATCTGCGTGACGAGATCGCGCGCATCGCGATGCCGAGCCTCTGGATCGCCGGACGCCGCGATCGGCTCGTCGATCCCGCCGCGATGCGATGGTCGGCCGAGCGCTGCAACGGGCGCTTCGTCGCCTGCGACAGCGGGCACGCGCCGTTCCTCGCGCATGCCGGCGCGCTCGCGGACGCGCTCGACGCGTTCGCTGCGGAATTGCCGGCATGAGCGCGGGCCTCGACGCGCGCCATGTCCGCCGAGCGTTCGGACGAGCGGCCGAAACCTACGAAGCGCATGCGGTATTGCAAGCCGAAGTCGCCGCGCGACTCGCCGAGCGGCTCGACGATGCCGCGATCGAGCCTGCGCGCATCCTCGATGCCGGAAGCGGGCCCGGCGGCAGCAGTGCCGCATTGCATGCGCGCTATCCGGCCGCGGCGGTCGTCGCGCTCGATCTCGCGCTGCCGATGCTCCGCGCGGCCGCGCATCACGCGGGCGAGCCCGCCCGATTCGAGCGCGTCTGCGCCGATCTGCAGACGCTGCCGTTTGCCGATGCGGCATTCGACGTCGTCTGGTCGAACCTCTGCCTGCAATGGTGCGACGATCCCGGACTCGCGCTCGCCGAGTGCGCGCGCGTGCTGCGTCCCGGCGGACTGCTGCTGCTGACGACGTTCGGACCGTCGACGCTGCACGAGCTCCGCGCCGCGTTCGCGGCGGCCGATGCGGACCCGCACGTCAGCCGCTTCGTCGACATGCACGATCTCGGCGATGCGCTGCTGACGACCGGCTTTCGCGATCCCGTGCTCGAGCGCGACGATTTCACGCTGACATATCGCGACGTCTACGCGCTGATGCGCGAGCTGCGCTCGATCGGCGCGACGAACGCCGACGCGCGGCGCGCACGCACGTTGACCGGCAAGCAGCATTTCGCTCGCGTCGCCGCCGCGTACGAGCCGGTCCGCCGCGACGGTCTGCTGCCGGCGACGTACGAAGTCGTCTATGCGCGCGCTTTCGCGCCGCTGCCGGGACAGCCACGCCGCACGCCGCAGGGCGAAGTCGCGAGCTTCCCGATCGAGCGCCTGCGCGGAAGGAGGCGCTGATGCGGCGCGCCGGAATTTCCGCCGTGCTGATCGCGCTCGCGTCGGCGCTGTTCTTCACGGCGACGTACGTGCTGAATCGCGCGATCGCGAACGGCGGCGGTCATTGGGCGTGGTCCGCGT
>DASZWL010000111.1:0-1828 GCA_035546695.1 Rhodanobacteraceae bacterium
GCGTGCGCGAAAGACGACCGAGGCGAACGTGAGACGTCTTGTCGAGGCCTACACCGAAGGACGACAGCTGGGATTTCTCGGCGAGCCGAGAGTCAACGTGCTCGAGCTGAACCTCGCGCTCGATCGCGAACAGCCGCTCGCCGACTCGCAGTAGCTGAGGTGATTCCTGCTTGCCTGGAGGACGCGCGTGATCTCGATTTGTCCCGCGACCGAAGGGATGACGATGCTGACGTTCTTCGACCGCCGGTCTCAACGGCATCTGATCGTCGTTGTCGCTGTCGTGGCGATCGCCGCGGGCCTGCTGGTCGTCGCCCCAGCCTTCGTCGGATTTGCCAGCGCAGTGGTTGCGGCGGTGATGTGGTGCCGCTGGCTCGAGCGGCACAGCGTCGACACAGAGGCCGACGAGCCGCCGGACGTCAGTGCGAGCTCACCTGCTCCGCCGCTTCGCGAACCAGCAGTCCCATCTTCGGATGTGACGGCTCGAATGCCGGCTCGACGTGATGGCGGCGAAGCTCGGCCGATGCGGACGGGCCGATCGACGCGATGACCGCGCGGCCGAGGCCTTCGCGCGCGCGCGTCTCGAGGCCCATCTCCTCCACGACGCGCCAGAAGTGCACGAACTGGATGCCCGACGTGACGATGACGACGTCGACGTCGCCGCGCGCCACAGCTTCGGCTGCGTCGCGCAGCGGCTGCACGTCCTCCGGCATGGCCCACTGATACGCCTGCACGGCGGTCACAGCGGCGCCGCGCGCGCGCAGCGCGTCGAGCAGCTCGACGTTCGAGACGCCGTATTCCTGCACCGCGATCCGCTTGCCGGAGATCGGCCACGAGGCCTCGCGCGCCTTCGCGTCCAGCGCCGCGATCAGCTCGCGCCACGTGTTGGGCTCGGGCGCGTTGACCCAGACGGGCACCTGCAGCTCACGCAGAACAGCGACCGGTTTGGGACCGCGCGTGACGACGTGGGCGCGCGAGAGCGCGCGCAGGAACGATTCGCGCAGGCCCGCGCGATCGACAGCCGCCACGAGCGAGCGGACGCCGACGCCGGTGAGGAAGATGACGGCATCGAAGCGGCCGCCGGCCAGCGCGTGCGCGAGCTCGAGCGCGGCCGCGTCCGAGTCGTTCGGCACCTCGCGCATCGCCGGCGCGACGAGGGGCCGGCCGTCGAACGTCGCGATCAGCGTCTCGATCTCCTTCGCGCGGCGGCTCTCGAACGCCAGCACGCGGCGTCCGCCGAAACTGGGCGTGCGCATCGGAGCAGCCTATCATCCGCCGTCGCGGCTCAGACGCACCTCGTCGCCGATGATGATCGCCTCGGCGATCTCCTTCTTCGTCTTTCTCCGCTGGCGGCTCTGGCGCTGGATCGTGACGTACGCTTCTTCTTCGGTCAGGCCGAGCTCGCGCTGCAGGATGCCCTTCGCGCGATCGATGACCTTGCGCTCCTCGAGCCGCTCCGACAGCTGGCTGTTCTCGGCCTCGAGCCGCGCCATCTCGATCTCCGCGCCGACCAGGAAGCCGACCATCGAGATGATCTGCACTTCACGCTGGTTGTGCGCGTGCGGCTGACGGTGCTGCACGTTGATGACGCCGACGAGCTTGCCGCGCGAGAGTACGGGCACGGACAGGAACGCCTCGTAGCGATCTTCCGGGAGCTCGTTGAAGAGCTGGAAGCGCGAGTCCTCGAACGCGCGCGTGCCGACCACGACCGGCTGCCGGTGCTCCGCGACCCAGCCCGTGATGCCCTGTCCGACGCGCAGCTTCAAGCGATCGACGAGATCGGGATGCGGCGTCTTCGACGCGCGCAGCACGAGATCGTTCTGCTCGAGCA
>DASZWL010000112.1:0-5535 GCA_035546695.1 Rhodanobacteraceae bacterium
CGCGCGAAGTAGAGATCGAGCCCGAACAGCGTGAGCCCGATCGAACCGAACGGCACGAGGCCGATCTCGACGCGGCGTCCCGACAGCTTCTCGCACAGGAGCGAGCCGACGCCGACGCCGATCGAGAAGAGCGCGAGCACGAGGATCGACACCGATTCCGTGCCGCCGAGGAAGATCTTCGTGTAGTTCGGCAGCTGCATCGTGAAGACGCCGCCGAAGAACCAGAACCACGAGATGCCGAGCACCGAATTGAACACCGTGCGGTTCTTCGTCACGAAGCCGAGCACGCGGACCGTTTCCGTGAACGGATTCCAGTTGAACCTGAGATCGGGCGCGGTCGCGGGTGCGGGCGGGATCGAGCGGCAGACCAGATAGCCGAGCACGGCGATCGCAAGGACGAGTACCGAAGCCGCGACGGGCCCGGCTTCGGACATCGCGGCTCCGCCGGCGATCATGCCGATCAGGATCGCGAGCGAAGTGCCGGTCTCGACGAGCGCGTTGCCGCCGACGAGTTCGTCCTCGTGCAGCGCCTGCGGCAGGATCGCGTACTTGATCGGTCCGAACAGCGTCGAGTGCAGACCCATCAGGAACAGCACGCTCAGCATCAGCCAGAGGCTGTGCCGGTAGAACGCGAACGACGCGAGCGCCATCGCCGCGATCTCGAACAGCTTGACGAAGCGGATGATGCGCGTCTTCTCGAACTTCTCGGCAAGCTGACCCGCGGTCGCCGAGAACAGGAAGAACGGCAGGATGAAGAGCGCCGGCGCGATGTTCGAGTAGAAGCCGACGGCGCTCTCGTCGAGGCCCATGTGGAAGCCGACCAGCACGATCATCGCGTTGCGGAACGCATTGTCGTTGAACGCGCCGAGCGCCTGGGTCGCGAAGAACGGCGCGAAGCGCTTCAGGCGCAGCAGCTCGAACTGATTGTGTCCGGACATGGGAACTCCCGCGGTGCGGGCGGAATCTAGCAGAGGAGCAGGGCTGAGGGCTGAGAGGTGAGGGCTGAGGATGAAGCCTCGCTCTATCCGATCTGAAAGGTCTTCGCGTCAATTGGCATCGATTTCGATTCCCTCAGCCCTCAGCTCTCAGCCCTCGACCCCACTCGCAGGTAAACTTCCCCCTTTCCGCAACAGACGGACCCAGATGCCGACGTTCCGATTCGCAATGACTCTTCTCCTGGCGCTCGCGGCGCCGCTCGCGGTCGCCGTGGATGCGCTGGTCAAGCCCGTGCCGGTGCCCGATCTCTCGAAGCTCTCGCCCGACAGGGCGGCCGACGTGCGCAGTGCGCGCATCGCGTTCGAGAAGGACAAGGCAGTGACGGTCGGCGACGATCTCGCGGCGGTCCACGCGGTGCTCGGCGCGGTGTATGCGCGGGCGGGTCTCTACGACGCCGCGGCGGTCGCGTTCGAGGACGCGGCCGCGCTCGCGCCGAACGACGCGCGCTGGATCTACTCGCAGGGCATCATCGCGCGCTTCCAGAATCAGAACGATGCCGCGCTCGGCTATTTCGAGAAGGCGCTCGGCCTCGACAAGGATTTCCTGCCGATCCGCATCGCGGTCGTCAATGCGCGCATCGAGCGCGGCGATCTCGATGGCGCGCGCAAGATCCTGGCCGACTACGCGGCGGCGGGCAAGAAAGATCCCGTCGTCTACTCGCTGCTCGGCGAGATCGCGCTCAGGCAGAAGCGCTACGCGGAGGCGATAGACGCGACGCAACAGGCGCTCGCGATCGATCCGAAGGCGACGAAGCTCTACGCGCAGCTCGCCGACGCGTACACCGGCGCCGGCAACGCCAAGGCGGCCGCGGATGCGCGCGCGAAAGCCGGCAACGGCGTGCCGATGCTCGGCGATCCGATCCTGCTGGGGCTCCTGCAATCCACCAGCGAGGCTTCGGGAGACGACAAGAAGCCGGCGGCGGCGCAGGTCTCGCCGACGGAAGAAGCGGCCGTTCTCCTCGCGGCAAGGCAGTACGCAGGCGCACGCGGCAAGCTCGACGAAGCGCTGAAAGCATCGCCGCGCGACGCGAGGGCGCTCGTGCTGTATGCGCGCGTCGAGGCGGCGAGCGGCAACGTCGCGCAGGCGAAGGCGCGCATCGAAGCGGCCATCGGCGCCGATCCGAAATCCGAAGCAGCCGAGCTCGTGCACGGCGCCGTGCTGGAGATGGCGAACGACGAGCGTGGTGCGCAGGCGGCCTACGAGAAAGCCGGCGCGCTCGCGCCGCGAAGCGCCGCGTCCGGCATTGCGCTCGGCAACATGGCGATGCGCGGCGGCCGCTACGACGAGGCGGCTTCGCGCTATCGCGCGGCGGCGCAGGCGGATGGCGCGAGCATCGATGCGTGGTCGCGGCTCGTCGCGGCCGAAGTTGCCGGCGGCAAATGCGCCGATGCGATCCGCGAGATCAACGGCGCGCTCGCGAAGGATTCGCACAACGGCAACCTGATGCAGCTCTTCGTGCGCCTGACCAGCATCTGTCCGTCGAGCAGCGCGGAGGAGAAGCGCATGGCGCTCGACTACGGCCGCGAGATCTACCGCGAAAGCAACGCGGCGGCGATCGGCGAGGCCTATGCGCTCGCGCTCGCCGCGAACGGCAAATGGGACGATGCGGTCAAGACGCAGCAGGCGGCGATGTTCGTGCTCGTGCGCAATGGCCGGCGCGGAGAGGTGCCGGCGTATCGCGAATTCCTGCAGCAGTTCCAGGCGCACAAGCTGCCGGATCGGCCGTGGCCGCCGTCGAGCGACCTCCTGCATCCGAAGGCGCCGGGACCGGAGCCGGCGCGCCCGGCGAAGTAGCCCCTCGAAGTTTTTCGATCGCTGCGTCGCGGCGTGTGATTTGCGCGTCGCGTCGCGTTGTCGTCCGTCTTCGAGGTCGTCGCAGGCGATCCGGCCAAGCGGTTTCAGGCGCCGCGCAGCGCGCGGTGACCGATGTCGCGACGGCAGAACGCGCCTTCGATGCGGATCCGGCGCGCGGCTGCGTAAGCGCGCTCGCGCGCGTCGGCGAGATCCTCGCCGATCGCACAGATCGTCAGCACGCGCCCGCCCGCGGTCACGATGCGATCGCCTTCGATGCGCGTGCCGGCGTGGAAGATCTTGACGCCCGGAAAAACCTCGGCGTCGAGGCCTTCGATCGCATCGCCGGTCCGCACTTTCGCCGGATAGCCATGCGCGGCGATGACGACGCCGATCGCGGGACGCGGATCCCAGTCCACGCGCTGCGACGCGAGCGTACCGTCGAGCGCCGACAGGACGAGTGATGCGAGATCCGATCTGAGGCGCAGCAGGATCGGCTGCGTCTCGGGATCGCCGAAGCGCACATTGAACTCGATGACCTTCGGCGCACCGTCGCGGCCGATCATGAGACCGGCGTAGAGGAATCCCGTGAACGGCGCGCCTTCGGCGGCCATGCCGGCGAGCGTCGGGCGGACGATCTCGTCGAGGATGCGCTGCTCGACCGCCGACGTCACGACCGGCGCCGGCGAATACGCGCCCATGCCGCCGGTGTTCGGGCCGAGATCGCCTTCGTCGCGGCGTTTGTGATCCTGGCTCGTCGCCATCGGCAGGAAATGCTCGCCATCGCTCATGACGATGTAGCTCGCTTCCTCGCCTTCGAGGAACTCCTCGATCACGACGCGCGCCGACGCGTCGCCGAACGCGTGCGCACCGAGCATGTCGCGCAGCGCCTGCTCGGCGTCGGCCAGCGTCAGCGCGACGATGACGCCCTTGCCGGCCGCGAGCCCGTCGGCCTTGATGACGATCGGCGCGCCGCGTCGGCGCACGTACGCGAGCGCGGCGTCGAGATCGGTGAAGACTTCGTACGCCGCGGTCGGGATGTTGTGGCGGCGCAGGAAATCCTTCGCGAACGCCTTCGAGCCTTCGAGCTGCGCGGCGATGCGCGTCGGACCGAAGCAGGCGAGCCCCGCGGCACGAAAGCGATCGACGACGCCGGCGACGAGCGGCGCCTCGGGTCCGACGACGGTGAGATCGATCTTCTCGGCGCGCACGAGCGCGATCAAGCCGTCGATATCGGTCGCAGCGATGTCGGCGTTGCGGATGCCGGGCTCGCGAGCGGTGCCCGCGTTGCCGGGCGCGACGACGACTTCGTCGACGCGCGGCGATTGCTTGAGGCGCCACGCGAGCGCGTGCTCGCGGCCGCCGGAACCGATGACGAGAACTTTCATTCAGTCCACCCAAGTCGTCGTCCCCGCGAAAGCGGGGACCCAGTGCCTTTCGCGCGAAAAAAGCAAAGTCGCTGGGTCCCCGCCTTCGCGGGGACGACGGTACGTTAGTGTCGGAAGTGACGCACGCCCGTGAACACCATCGCGATCCCGTGCTCGTCGGCCGCCGCGATCACTTCGTTGTCGCGCATCGAGCCGCCGGGCTGGATCACGGCGCGGATGCCGGCTTCGGCCGCGGCGTCGATGCCGTCGCGGAACGGGAAGAACGCATCCGATGCCATGCCGCTGCCCTTGACGTCGAGACCGGCTTCGGCGGCCTTCATCGCCGCGATCTTCGCGCTGACGACGCGGCTCATCTGACCCGCCCCGATGCCGATCGTGCGGCCGTCGCGTGCGTAGACGATCGCGTTCGACTTGACGAACATCGCGACGTGCCACGCGAAGAGGAGATCGCGCAGCTCCGTCGCGTCCGGAACGCGCCTGGAGACGACCTTGAGATCGGTCATCAGCAGCGTGTCGCGATCGGTGTCCTGCACGAGCAGGCCGCCGGCGACGCGCTGGTAGTCGAGCGAGGGCGCCGCGTTCTCGTCCCAGGCGCCGCTCGCGAGCACGCGCACGTTCGGCTTCGCGGACAAGGTCGCGAGCGCAGCGGGCTCGATCTCGGGCGCGATGACGACCTCGACGAACTGACGCTTGATGATCGCGGCGGCGGTCGCTTCGTCGAGCGCGCGATTGAACGCGATGATGCCGCCGAACGCGGAGACCGGATCGCAGGCATAGGCGCGGTCGTACGCCTCGCCGAGATCGGCGCCGAGCGCGACGCCGCACGGGTTCGAATGCTTGACGATGACGCACGCCGGCGTCTTGCGGAACGCCTTGACGCATTCGAGCGCGGCGTCCGCGTCGGCGATGTTGTTGAACGAAAGCTCCTTGCCGGCAAGCGTGCGCGCGGTCGCAACCGTGCCCGAAGGCGCGTTGCGCTCGACGTAGAGCGCGCCGCCCTGATGCGGGTTCTCGCCGTAGCGCAGCGTCTGCTTGAGGTCGAACGCGAGGTGCAGCGAAGGCGCGAACGGCTCGATGCGCTCGCCGTCGGGCCGCGCGCCGAGCCAGTTCGCGATGATGCCGTCGTAGCGCGCCGTGTGCGCGAACGCCTTCGCGGCGAGGCGGCGGCGCAGCGCAAGCGTCGTACCGCCGTGCGCGAGCGCCTCGAGGATCTCGGCGTAATCGACCGGATCGACGACGACGGCGACGTGCTCGTGATTCTTCGCCGCGCCGCGCAGCATCGCCGGGCCGCCGATGTCGATGTTCTCGATCGCGTCGGCGAACGTGCAGTCGGGACGCGCGGTCGCCGTCTCGAACGGGT
>DASZWL010000113.1:0-10780 GCA_035546695.1 Rhodanobacteraceae bacterium
CATCGTGACTGAATCGCGCCGCGCATCGATCTCGGGCGTGCAGCGGCGCCTCAAGATCGGCTACAACCGCGCGGCGCGGCTGATCGAGGTCATGGAGCAGCAGGGCATCGTGACGCCACCGGAAGCGAACGGGAATCGCACGGTGCTGGCGCCGCCGCCACCCGCGGATTGATTCGCGAACACGCACGCGTCGTCCCCGCGTAGGCGGGGACCCAGCGCCTTTCGGCGGCTGGAGTTTCAGTCGCTGGGTTCCCGCCTTCGCGGGAACGACGAAGATTCAGCTTTCTCCCTGATAATCCGGCCATGCGCAACCTCCTTCTGATCGCGTCCCTCTTCGCCGCCACCGCCGCCCACGCCGCCACCGCGCGCTCGCGCATGGAAGCGTTCTCGAAAGATCTCGAGTCCGTCACCGCCGACTTCAGCCAGACCGTCACCGACGCGAACGGCGAGCGCGGCGACGAATCGCGCGGCACGATGGCGTTGCAGGCGCCGCGACAGTTCCGCTGGGAAACGAAGCAGCCGTACGAGCAGACGATCGTCGCCGACGGCACGCGCGTCTGGGTCTACGAGCCCGACCTGCAACAGGTCAGCGTACGCAGCCAAAGCGGCGAGGAAGCGCATAGCCCGCTGACCGTCCTGACCGATCTTTCGCAGCTCGACTCGCAATTCACCGCCAGCGAGTCCGGCGAGCGCGACGGGCTCGCGTGGCTGAAGCTCGTCTCGAAAGCGAAGGAGCCGGCGTTCGAATACGCCGAGCTCGGATTTTCGGCCTCATCGCTCGAGCGCATGCTGTTCAAGGATCAGCTCGGCAGCACGACCGAGATCCGCTTTTCGAACTGGCGCCGCAATCCGAAGATCGACGCGTCGGCATTCAAGTTCACGCCGCCGAAAGGCGTCGACGTGATCGGCGACATGGATCCCGGCGCCGAGATTCATCCGCTCAAGGATTGACCGCGCAGCACGCGCTCGACGAGCGCGGTGTCGAGATCGGCGAACGCGACCGGTTCCGCGGGATCGTCGCGCGGCGGCGCGAGCGCGAGCTGCCACCAGCCGACGTCGCGCCATGCGCCGAGCTTCCAGCCGACGTTCCGATGCACGCCGATCAACCCGAAGCCGAACGCTTCGTGCAAAGCGACGCTCGCCGCGTTCGGCAGCGTGATGCCGGCGAACGCGTTGACGAAACCTTGCGCGCGCAGCAGCGCGAAGAGCCGCTCGTAGAGCGCGCGTCCGATGCCTTTGCGATGCGCGGATTCGGCGAGGTACACCGCCGCATCTACGCTCCAGCGGTACGCGGCGCGCGTCCGGTTCTCGCAGGCGTAGGAATAGCCCGCGACCTCGCCGTCGATCGTCGCGACGAGCCACGGATACGTCGCGCCGATGCGCCGCATGCGCGCTGCGAATTCTTCCGCATCGGGCGGCGGATCGATCTCGAACGTGATCGCCGTGCGGCTCACGTAAGGCGCATAGACTTCGGCGATCGCGCGCGCATCGTCGGGCGTCGCGACGCGGTATTCGACGGCTGGCATTCAGGCTCCGAACGCGTAGGAAAAGCGCGCTGGCATATGATGCACCGATGCCACGCCGCAAGCCGACCCCACCGACCGAATCGCTCTTCGCCGAACCCGAAGGCCTGAAACCGCTCGCCGAGCGCATGCGGCCGCGGACGCTCGACGAGATCGTCGGCCAAGACCGGCTGCTCGGCCCGAGCACGCCGCTCCGGCGCGCGATCGAAGCGGGGCACGTGCATTCGATGGTGCTCTGGGGTCCACCGGGCTGCGGCAAGACGACGCTGGCGCTCCTTCTCGCGAAATACGCCGACGCGAAATTCCGCGCGATCTCGGCGGTGCTGACCGGTCTCCCCGAAGTGCGCGTCGCGCTCGCCGAAGCGGCAGCCGATTTCGCGCAAGGCATCCGCACGCTGCTCTTCGTCGACGAAGTGCATCGCTTCAACAAAGTGCAGCAGGACGCGTTCCTGCCGCACATCGAGAAGGGCGTCATCGTGTTCGTCGGCGCTACGACCGAGAACCCGTCGTTCGAGCTCAACTCCGCGCTGCTCTCGCGCTGCCGCGTGCACGTGATGGACGCGGTGCCGGCCGACGCTATCGTCGCGGCGCTGAAGCGCGCGCTCGCCGATTCCGAGCGCGGTCTCGGCGGACGCGGCATCGTCATCGACGACGATGCGATCGCGACGATGGCGCGCGCGGCCGAGGGCGACGTGCGCCGCGCGCTGACGTTCCTCGAGATCGCGGCCGAGCTCGCGACCGGAGGACGCATCGACGAGACGACGCTCGCGCAGGTGCTAGCCGACCGCACGCGCCGCTTCGACAAGGGCGGCGAGCAGTTCTACGACCAGATCTCGGCGCTGCACAAATCGGTGCGCTCTTCCGATCCCGACGCCGCGCTCTACTGGTTGACGCGCATGCTCGACGGCGGCGTCGATCCGCTTTATCTCGCGCGGCGCATGGCGCGCATGGCGGTCGAGGACATCGGTCTCGCCGATCCGCGCGCGTGGCGCATGGCGCTCGACGCGTGGGATACGTATGACCGTCTCGGCAGCCCCGAAGGCGAGCTCGGTCTCGCGGAGCTCGCGCTCTATCTCGCGGTCGCACCGAAGAGCAACGCGGCGTATTCCGCGTTCGGCGCCGCAAAAGCGCTCGTGCAATCGAGCGGCACGCTCGACGTGCCGATGCATCTGCGCAACGCTCCGACGAAACTCATGAAAGGGCTCGGCTACGGCAAGGGCTATCAGTACGATCACGATGCCGAGGGCGGCGTCGCCGTCGATCAGCAGTGTCTGCCCGACGCGCTTGTCGGCACGTCGTTCTACGAGCCGACCGAGCGCGGGCTCGAAGGGCAGTTTCGCGAGAAGCTCGAAGCACTGCGCGAAGCGCGACGCGCTGCGGCGAGGAAACGCCCTCAATGACTCACGTCGTCATGCCCGCGAAAGCGGGCATCCATTTACGCTTTTTCGCACGCGGATGAACATGGATTCCCGCTTTCGCGGGAATGACGGCCGTGGTGGCATGGCGCGGTCATGCCGTCGAAGAAGCAACCCGCCGTCTACATCGTGACGAATGCCGAGCGCGGCACGCTTTACATTGGCGTGACGGGCTGGCTCAAACAGCGGATTCACGAACATCGCGAAGGGCTGATCGATGGTTTTACGAAGAGGTATCGGCTGAGTCGGCTCGTCTGGTTCGAATTCCACACTGACTTCGCCTGTGCGATTCGTCGCGAAACGCAGCTCAAGAAATGGAACCGGATGTGGAAGATCGAGCTCGTCGAATCCACGAATCGGGATTGGCGTGATCTCTGGCCTAACTTGCTCGACTGAGCCAAAACTACCGTCATGCCCGCGAAAGCGGACATCCATCGGCTTTTGCGACGAGTCATAGCAAGATGGGTTCCCGCTTTCGCGGGAATGACGGCATCAAGGCACCTCCCGAATGAATGGAATCTTCTCGCTCCCACGCACGGTCTGGCTCCTCGCCGCGATCAGCCTTCTCAACGACGCCGCGAGCGACATGATCTACCCGCTCGTGCCGCTCTATCTCGCCTCGGTGCTGATGGCGGGACCGAAGGCGCTCGGGATCATCGAAGGCGTCGCCGAAGCGGTGTCGAGCGTGATCAAGCTCCTCGCGGGAGTGCTCGCGGATCGCACCGGAAAGACGCGCGCATGGGTCACGGCGGGTTACGGCATCGCGGGTTTCGCACGGCCGCTGATCGGCATCACGCAAAGCTGGCTCGGCGTGCTCGCGTGCCGATTCGCCGATCGCGTCGGCAAAGGACTGCGCAGCGCGCCGCGCGATGCGTTGATCAACCTCAGCATCGAGCCGAATCAACGCGGCCTCGCGTTCGGTTTCCATCGTGCGATGGACAATTTCGGGGCGGTCGTCGGTCCGCTCGTTGCCGGCGCGTTGCTCGCGGCGGGCGTCGGCCTGCGCGACGTGTTTCTGCTCGCGGTCGTCCCTGCGATCGTCGTGCTCGTGCTCGCTTTCGCCGTGCGCGAGCCCGAGCTTCCGCCCGCGCATGCGAAGCAGGCGTTCCGCTGGACGTTCACCGGACTGCCGCCGGAGTTCCGCCGCTATCTCGTTGTGCTCGCGCTCTTCACGCTCGGCAACTCCTCCAACATGTTCCTGCTGCTGCGCGCAAACGCGCTCGGCGCGTCCGCGACACGCGTGACGCTGATGTGGGCTCTCTTCTCGTTCGTGGCAGCGGCGCTTTCGACGCCGCTCTCGGCGCTGTCGGATCGGCTCGGACGCGCGCGCGTGCTCGCGATCGCGTGGCTCGCGTACGGCGTCATCTATCTCGCGATCGGACTTCTGCCCGAAGCCGACTGGGCCCTCTGGCTCGCGTTCGCGACGTACGGAGCGGTGACGGCCGCGCTCGAAGGCACCGAGAAGGCGCTCGTCGCCGACCTCGTGCCGCGCGAGCGCGGCGGCACCGCGTTCGGCTGGTACAACCTCGTCGCTGGTATTTTCCTGTTGCCGGCGTCACTGCTGTTCGGCTGGATCTGGTCGGCGGTTTCGCCGTTCGCCGCGTTCGCTTTCGGATCCGCCTGCGCGCTCGCGGCGTCGCTGCTGCTGCGGCTCTGGGTATTCCCGCGCAGCCTCGACGAGGCGCCTTCCTGACGCCGCATCGCAGCTTGCCCGCTGCCTTGCGCGCGCGTAACGTCCGCGCCATCAACGGGGAGGGAGTGCATATGCGTATCGCCATCGCGGCGCTGCTCGCCGCCATCGTGGTTTTCGTCTGGCAAGCCATCGCGCACATGCTGCTGCCGATCGGCGAAATGGGGTTCCGTCTGCCGCAAAGCGAGGACGCCGTCTTGCAGGCCGTCTCGACCGGCCTGCCGACGCCGGGCATCTATTACCTGCCGAGCATCGATCCCGCCAAGATGGGCGACGAGGCCGTCATGAAGGCCTGGGCCGAGAAGGCGAAGAAGAGCCCGTACGTCTTCGCGGTCGTCAACACGCCGCCGGAGGGCGATCCGATGAGCATGGGCCCGCAGCTCGTCAAGCAGTTCATCACGGTGTTCCTCGCCGCGCTGCTCGCTTCGTACGTTCTCGCCGGAACCGCGTGGGGATTCGGCGCGCGCGTGCTTGGCTCGCTCGCGTTCGGGCTTTTCGGCTGGCTCGCGAACATCGTCCCGCTGTGGAACTGGTATCGCTTCCCATCGGATTTTCTCGTCGGCAACCTGATCGAAGAAGCGGTCGGCTGGATTCTCGGCGGCATCGCGATCGCGTGGTGGCTCGGGCGAACGGCCGTCAGGCGTTAGGCTCGGCGCTTTTCGCCGCGTGAGATCGCGCGCCGGCGCGATCTCACGCTCTATAATCCGCGATCCCTTTTTTCGCGGATTCTCCCGATGCTCGACCCGGCCCTCCTGCGCGGCCAGCTGGACGCCACTGCCGAACGCCTCGCGACGCGCGGGTTCGTGCTCGACAAGACCGCGCTCGAAGCGATCGAATCCGAGCGCAAGACCGTGCAGACCGAGACGCAGGAGCTCCAGAACCTGCGCAACACGCGTTCGAAAGCAATCGGCATCGCGAAAGGGAAGGGCGAGGACGCCTCCGCGCTGCTCGCCGAGGTTGCCGGCATCGGCGACAAGCTGAAGGCGAACGAGCATCGTCTGGCCGGGATACAGGCGAAGCTCGCGTCGATCGCGCTCGGCATCCCGAATCTTCCGGACGAGTCGGTCCCGAGCGGCAAGGACGAGACCGAGAACGTCGAGCAGCGCCGTTGGGGCACGCCGCGCACGTTCGATTTCGCGGTCAAGGATCACGTCGAGCTCGGCGCACACAAAGGCTGGCTCGACAGCGAGACCGGCTCGAAGCTTTCTGGCGCGCGCTTCACGGTGCTCCGCGGTGAGCTTGCGCGGCTGCATCGCGCGCTCGCGCAATTCATGCTCGACCTGCACACGGTCGAGCACGGCTATCTCGAATGCAACGTGCCGCTGCTGGTCAATGCCGAAACGATGCAGGGCACGGGACAGTTGCCGAAGTTCGAGGAAGACCTCTTCTCGACGAGCGTCGGCGAGACGAAGCGCTATCTGATCCCGACCGCCGAGGTCACGCTGACGAACATCGTGCGCGACGAGATCGTCGATGCCGACACGCTGCCGATGCGTCTCACTGCGCACACGCCATGCTTCCGCGCCGAAGCCGGCAGCTACGGCAAGGACGTGCGCGGCATGATCCGCCAGCATCAGTTCGAGAAGGTCGAGCTCGTCAGCATCGCAAAGCCGTACGAGAGCTTCGACGAGCATGAACGCATGACGCGATGCGCCGAAGTCGTGCTCGAGAAGCTCGGCCTGCCGTACCGTCGCATGCTGCTCTGCACCGGCGACATGGGTTTCGCGGCGGCCAAGACCTACGATCTCGAAGTCTGGCTGCCGTCGCAGAACACCTATCGCGAGATTTCCTCGTGTTCGAACTGCACGGATTTCCAGGCGCGGCGCATGCAGGCGCGCTGGCGGAATTCCGATACCGGCAAGCCAGAGCTCGTGCACACGCTGAACGGATCGGGCGTCGCGGTCGGCCGCGCGCTGATCGCGGTCATGGAAAATTTCCAGAACGCTGATGGATCGATCGACGTGCCCGACGTGCTGAAGCCGTACATGGGCGGCGCTGAGCGCATCGACTGAGGGCGATGATCGCGCGCTGAAAAACGCCGGAGCGATGTCAGCCGCGAACGACTCGTTCGCCGGCCGACGTTCGCGGCCCAAGCCGAATCCGCGAGCCGCGTGCTATCGTGCCGCGGTGGGGGAGAGCACACGCGATAGCGGCCTCGTTCGAGCGGTGGGTCCGTGGACCTTCGCGGCCGCGATCGTCAACACCGTCGTCGGAGCGGGCATCTTCGCAGCGCCCGCGGCGCTCGCCGCCGCCATCGGATCGCGAGCGCCGTTCGCGTTCCTCGCCTGCGCGATCATCATCGGCGCGATCGCGATCTGCTTTGCCGAAGGCGGCAGCCGCGTGCCGACGAGCGGCGGCGCTTACGGCTACATCGAAACCGCGTTCGGACCGCTCGCCGGTTACGTCGCGGGTACGCTGCTCTGGTTCTCCGATCTGCTCGCGTGCGGCGGCATCGCGGCGGCGCTCGGCGACGTCGCGGCGAGTCTCGCCGCACCCGAATCGCGAAACGTCGTCCGTACGATCGTGATCGTGCTCGCGATCGGCGGCATCGCCGCGATCAACGTGCGCGGCGTGCGCCAAGGCGCGCGCATCGTAGCCGTCGCGGCGATCATGAAGCTCGTGCCGCTCGTCGTGTTCGTGCTCGCCGGCGCGGCGTTCGTCGACGGCAGCCATTTCTCGGGCTCATCACCCGTCGCGAGCGACGAGATCGGCCGCGCGCTGATCCTCGCGCTCTTCACGTTCACGGGCATGGAGACCGCGCTTTGCGCGAGCGGCGAGGTTGCGCAGCCTTCGCGCACGATTCCCCGCGCGATCGGCATCGCGATGATCTCGCTCGCGCTGCTCTATATCGCGGTGCAGATCGTCGCTCAGGGCGTGCTCGGTCCTGCGCTCGCGACATCGAGCGCGCCGCTCGCCGACGCGATGGCGGAAGTGAGCCCGTACCTTCGCGCGGTGATGCTCGCGGGCGCGGCGATCTCGATGCTCGGCTGGATCTCGGGCGACATCCTCGCGACGCCGCGCATGCTGTTCGCGTTCGCGCGCGACGGGCTCATGCCGCGCGTGCTCGGGCGCGTACACGCGAAAACGCACACGCCTTATGTCGCGATCCTTTGCTACGCGACGGTCGCGGCCGTGCTCGCGCTGACCGGCACGTTCGCCGATCTCGCCGTCGCGGCGACGCTGCTCTGCGCGGTGCCGTACGCGGGCGGCTGCGCTGCCGCGTGGGTGCTCGCGCGACGCGGCACGGCGGAGGACGGCGCGCCGCTCGGATTCCGCTGGCTCGGACTTGCGGCCGCGCTCGGTATCGTAAGCATGATCGCGCTCGTCGCGCTCGCGGCGCGCGCGGAGATCATCGGGCTCTTCGTCGTCGTCGCGGTCGCGGCGATGCTGTATCTGATCGGAACGCGCGTCGCGGCGGCGCGAGCACGAGCTGCGAGCTGATCGCAAGGACTCCGTCTCGCAAGGAGATGGAGTGATCCTGTTTTCCAACCCGTCATCACAGCGAAGGCCGGGATCCAGCTTGTATAGCCTCAAAACTGGATCCCGGCCTTCGCCGGAATGATGAGCCAAGCAGATCAGGTCGACCTGCTTGCGAGATGAGCGCTAGCGCAGCTGACTGTCCTTGCTGCCGCGTCGGTTGTAGCCCGCGAACGCGCGCTCCTCGCGATCGTGCGCTTCCTGACAATTCACGCAGAGGCGAACGCCCGGCACGGCCTTGCGCCGCGCTTCCGGAATCGGAGCATCACATTCCTCGCAATGCGATCGGCTGCTGCCGCGCGGAAGACGGCTGCGCGCGCGCTTGACCGCGTCGTCGACGGTCGAGTCGATCTGATCCTGGACCGCGCCGTCGCCGGCCCAACCGGTTGCCATCTCACGCCTCCTGAAACGCTTTCATCGTCAAGACGTGGGGTCTTTGCGGCTCCGATCAACCGCGCGTCAATCTATCGCGCGCAAAACCGGAAGCGATGGCGCACACAGCAGATCGCGAGAAAGTTAGCGCGCCGAGCCGCGACGGCTCAGTCCGATCCGTCGCCGTCGGGATCGATGAAGCGATCCTGCTCGAGCCCTTCCTCGACCGCGTACTCGTCGTCGTACTGCGTCTCGTCGCCGAAGTCGTCCTCTTCGGTCGGCGTATCCTCGATGCTCTCGAGCAGATCGTCCGGCAGATCGGATTCGTCGTCCTGATCGAGCGGTTGCCTCGGATTGATCATAGCGGCCGTCTCCGGCATGAACCGATGGGCGCGCGGCCCGATCGACAGCGTACCACTGCCGAGCGCCGGTGGCGCAACGCGACGACGGTGGTCATTGCGCCGGCTTCAGCGCAAGCGTGCGCGGCGCGAGCCCCATCGCGGCGCGATAACGTTGATACAGCGCGCCGACCTTGGCGACGTATTCTTCGGTCTCGACATACGGTGGCACGCCGCCGTACTGCGCGACCGCGCCGCTGCCGGCGTTGTAAGCGGCGGCAACGAGGACGCGATCTCCGCCGTAAAGCGTTTCGAGCGTCGCGAGATATTTCGCGCCGGCCGCGATCGATTGCTTCGGCGAGAACGGATCGGTGACGCGGTAGTCCCCGATCGTATCCGGCATCAGCTGCATGACGCCCTTCGCGCCTTTCGACGAGACGGCGTCGGCGGCATAGGCGCTCTCGGCGTGCGCGATCGCGCGCAGCCACGCCTCGTCGAGTCCGGTCGCGCGCGCGGCGCGGCGGAATTCGCTCCGGTACGTCGCGAGATCGGGCTTGCCGATCTTGCCGAGGCCCGCGTGCGCCGGCGAGCTCGCCGGCGTCGCGACGGTGAACTGCAATACCGGCGTCGAGCCCGGCAGATTGCGCGTGCTGTAGACGGTCTTGCCGTCCTGTTCGCGCTGGTACAGCGTTCCGTGGAAGACGCCGAGCGCGCCCCAGAGATTCGGCAGCACCGCCGCGTTGTCGTCGAGCGTCTGCGCGGTGCAGCTCGAACCCGGCTCCGGCGCGGTGGCGAGGCTGACCGTGCCGTCGCGCAGGCAGCGCCATACCGTGCGCGCGGACAGCGGCGGCGCCAATAGCATCGACAACGATGCGAACAGCGCGAGCCAGACGATCGCGCGCTTCCTCGTCACCGCTCGCGTGGATCGTACCGCGAAGGCGTCAGGCATCGACAAAGGCGACATCGCCGATCCAGTTGCGCGTGCGCCGCGCGAGGCGCGCGTCCTCGATC
Organism: Rhodanobacteraceae bacterium; assembly: GCA_035546695.1. Taxonomy (GTDB): domain Bacteria; phylum Pseudomonadota; class Gammaproteobacteria; order Xanthomonadales; family Rhodanobacteraceae; genus Dokdonella_A. Next base: position 9,827 of record DASZWL010000113.1, read on the forward strand.
TCGCCGTCGACGCTCGAAGGCGACGTGCTCACGCGTTCCGGATCGACGTCCTCGAACGTGCGCACGTTGACGACCGCATACAGCCGATCGTCGATGCGGCTCGTGACGACCGGCGTGACGCCGCAGCGCGCGCAGACGTGGAATTCCGCGGTTCCGGTGCCGAAGCGGTACGTCGTCGTTGCGGACGGCTGGCCGATCCGGATCCTCAGCGATCCGCCGGGACACGACGTCCATGCTGCGCCGTGCCGCGTGCAGAACGTGCACGTGCAGGCGCGCGCCGGAATCGTCTCGGGCTCGCCCGTCCAGTCGAGCGTGAACGAGAAGTTGCCGCAGTGACAGCGTCCTTGGATTCGCATCGCGTGCTCGTCGCAGCCGAACCGTGCAGAGCGCGATGCTACCCCAGCAGTCGTCGCGACACGAAGCATCGGATGGCGCGTGTTGTCCGGTTCGCGCCGCGTCTCGCGTATTCCATGATCCCGGGATTCGAAACGTCGCGCACACGCCGGAACGCACGCGCGGCGCGATGCCGTCCGCTTCGACGAGAAAGGACCCATGGAAGTTCGAGAAGCCGAGTTCGACGCCGAAGGCGAGCGGGAAGCACTGATGGCGGCGCTCGTTCCCGGCGAATTCACGCAGCTCCTGATCGCGACGCGCGACGGCGACGCCGGATCATGGAGCGATCTCGTGCGGCTCGTCTACAGCGATCTCAAGCGCCTCGCGCGCCGCCAGCTCACGGCCGTCGACACCGACACGCTCGGCGCGACGGGCCTCGTCAACGAATGTTATCTGCGGCTGTTCGGACAGGCCCGCGTGACGGTCGCGAACCGCCGCCATTTCTTCTATCTCGCGAGCCGCGTCATGCGGCAGGTGCTGTGCGATTACGCGCGCGAGCAGCTTTCGGAAAAGCGCGGGGGATCCCAGCGCCGTGAAGAGCTCTCGGTCGTCGACGCGGAG
>DASZWL010000114.1:0-14161 GCA_035546695.1 Rhodanobacteraceae bacterium
TCGAGAGCAGCTACGAGCCGATCGCCACGCGCCGCGACCGCGCGGCCGGCATGTGGCAGCTGATCCCGGATACGGCGCGCGGCGAAGGGCTCGTCGTGACCGCCGACTACGACGGCCGTCTCGACGCCGCGGCTTCGACGAACGCGGCGCTCGGCCTCGTCGCGCGCTACGAGAAGGAGTTCGGCGACTGGCGTCTGGCCGACATGGCATTCAACAGCGGCGAGTACCGCGTCCGTCGTCTCCTGCGCGATCGCGACGCGCACTCGCTGTCGGCCGCAGAGCTCGGCAAGCTCGCGTTCAATCCGGTCACGCACGATCATCTCGATCGACTGCTCGCGCTCTCGTGCATCGTCGACGATCCGGAGCGCTTCGGCGTCAGGCTGCCGGAGCCCGATGCCGACGACCGCCTGAAGATGATCCCGCTGCAATCGGGCATGGACGTGCGGCTCGCCGCGCATCTCGCCGGTCTCGATCCGGCCGCGATGCAGCGCTTCAACGCGGCGTACGTGCGCCACCGCATGGTGCCCGGCGTTCCGCACGAGCTTTCGATGCCGGCGTCGCGCGTCGAGCGCTTCGAGAGCGCGGCGGAAAGTATTCCGGTCGCACTCTGGAGCGATTGGCGCGAGCAGCGCGCGGCACGGACGAGCGGGCTTGCCTCGTGGGCGGCGGAAGTCGGCATTCCGGTCGCCGTGCTCGCCGCCGCGAACGCGATCGACGAAGGCAGCACGGTCGGTCCGTCGCAGCGCCTGCTGCTGCCGGGACGGGACAGTGCGGAAGATCCTGCGCCGCCGGCGGAATCGACGCATGTCGTGCGTGCCGGAGACACGCTGACGAGCGTCGCTCATCGCTATCACGTGCCGCTCGCCGAGATCCGGAGGCTGAATCCCTCGGCCGGCGCGCGGACGCTCCATCCGGGCGATCGGCTGCGCATCCGCGCGATCGATGCCGATTGAATCGGGCCGATTGGATCGGGTCGATTGAACGACGCCGATCGAATCGGCGCGGACCGATCGGCGCCTCGGTTAACATGCGCACGTTTCCGGTCACGACCGCGGAGGGTTCATGGGCTTCCTGCACGGCAAGCGTGCGCTGATCACCGGCGTGCTCAATCACCGCTCGATCGCCTGGGGCATCGCGAACGCGATGCATCGCGAGGGCGCCGAGCTCGCGTTCACGTACGTCAACGACAAGCTCAAGGATCGCGTCGACGAAGCCGCGGTGCAGTTCGGATCGAGCATCGTGCTGCCGTGCGACGTCACGATCGATTCCGACATCGACAATCTCTTCGCCGAGCTCGGCAAGCACTGGGACGGCCTCGACATCGTCGTGCATTCGATCGGCTTCGCGCCACGCGAGGCGCTGACCGGCGAGTTCCTCGACGGGCTCACGCGCGATGCGTTCCGGATCGCGCACGACATCTCGAGCTATTCGTTCGCCGCGCTCGCGAAGGCGGCGCGGCCGATGATGAAGGATCGCGCCGGTGCACTCCTGACACTGACCTATCTCGGCGCCGATCGCGCGCTCTCGAACTACAACGTGATGGGCCTTGCGAAGGCGAGCCTCGAGGCGAACGTTCGCTATCTCGCGTTCAACCTCGGGCCGGACGGCACGCGTGTCAACGCGATCTCGGCGGGGCCGATCAAGACGCTCGCGGCGGCCGGCATCCAGAACTTCCGCAAGATGCTCGATCACGTCGAGCAGAACGCGCCGCTGCGCCGCTCGGTCACGATCGACGAGGTCGGCAATACGGCGGCGTTCCTGTGCTCGGATCTCGCTTCGGGCATCACCGGCGAGGTGACGTTCGTCGATGCCGGGTACAACATTCTCGGCATGACCGGCATCTGAGCGTCGTCGCCGCGCGGCGAAGCGCGGCGGCTTCCGCGACATTGGAGCGTGGCGCTCCGTAGGCCCTCGCCCGGCCTCTCCCGCGAGCGGGAGAGGGAAAGACGCGCTTACTGCTGCTGCTCGATCTTGTCTTCCGAGACGCGGATCTTCGCGTTCGCGCGGAGTGCGTCGACGAACTCGCGCGTCATCGTCAGCGCGAGACCGTTGGCCAGCGTGTTGCGTGCGGCTTCCTTCGTCTTCGCATCGAGCTTGGACGGATCGGCATCGGTCACGCTGTCGAGCTCGATGAGCGCGTAGGCGTCGCCGCCGAGCACGACGAGCTGGTGCTCGGGCTTGCCCGCGACAGGCTTCGGCATCGCGAACGCGGCCTTGACCAGCGCGCTGTCGACGCTGAGCGCGTCGCGCGTGAAATCCTTCTGCTCCTCGACCTTGAGACCGTTCGCGGCGGCGACCTGATCGAGTGTCTGGCCCTTGCCGAGATCGGCGAAGAGCGAATCGGCGCGCTCCTTCGCCTTCTTCTGGAGGCGCTCGGCGACGATGCGCTTCCTGACCTCGTCCTTCACTTCGTCGAGCGGCTTCGGCGTCGACGCCTTGTGCTCGGCGACGCGCACGACGACGATGTGGTTCGGTCCGATATCGATCGGATCGGAGTTGTTGTTCTGCACGAGCACGGTGTCCGAGAACGCTGCCTTGACGACGGCCGGATTCGCGGCGATGCCGGCGGTGCCGCCGGTGCGCGGGAAGAGATCGGTCTTCTGCACCGTGAGCCCGAGCTCCTTCGCCGCCGTATCGAGCGAGGAAGGATCCTGATAGGTGAGATCGGTGAGGCGGCCGGCCTTGTCGGTATATGCGCGCTCGCGTTCTGTCGTGGCGTATTCCTTCGCGAGTTCGGTCTTGACCTCGTCGAAACTGCGCGTCGTGCCCGGACGGATGTCGCGTAGCTCGATGACGTGATAGCCCTCGCCCGTCAGCACCGGATCGGAGATGTCGCCCTTCTTCATCGCGAACAGCGCGCTTTCGAAGGCTTCGTCGGTCACGCCCTTCTCGATCCAGCCGAGATCGCCGCCCTGATTCTTCGAGCCGAGATCGTCGGAATCCGCCTTGGCGAGCTCGGCGAAATCCTTGCCCGACTTCGCTTCGCTCGCGATGTTCTCGGCCTTCGCGAGCGCGGCCTTCTGGTCGTCGGGGCCGCCCTTGCCGCCGACCTTGACGAGGATGTGCGAGACGAGCCGCTGCTCGGCCGTGACGAACTTCGACTTGTCCTTCTCGTAGAGATCTTTCAGCACCGCGTCGTCGACGCTGGTGCCGATCTCGATCTTGCTGCCGTCGAGCTCGACATAATCGAGCGCGACGCGCTCGGGCGTGACGAAGTCCGGGCCGTGATCCTTGTAGTACGTCTGGATGTCCTCGTCGCTGACCGGCGTAGCATCGTCGGACGGCTTGTCGAGCTTGGCGAATCGGAACGTGCGGCGCTGGTCCTGGAGGCGCAGGTACTCGTCGACCGTCGCGTCGGTCACGAGCGCCGACGCGCCGACCGCCTCGGGCAGAGCGCGCGAGGCGAGGTTGTCGCGCACCATCGCGTCGAACGAGAGCGCCGACATGCCGCGCGCGGTCAGCAGCATCTTGTACGTGTCGACGTCGAACTTGCCGTCTTTCTGGAACGCCGGGATCGAGAGGATCTCGCGCTTGACGCGATCGTCCGTGATGCGGATGCCGAGCTTCTCGTTCGCGTCGACGAGCAGCTGCTCGTTGACGAGCTGGTCGAGCACCTGGCGCTTCAACTCCGGCCGCTCGAAGAACGATGCATCGACGGAGTTGCCCATCATCTGCATCATGCGCTGGCGGTTCTCCTCGAAGCGCTGGCGGAACTGATCCTGCGTGATCTCGGTTCCGTTGACGCTCGCGACGCTCGTGTCGACGCGCGTGAAGAGATACGACTCGATGCCCCAGAACGAGAATCCGATCGTGATCAGGACGAGAACGACCTTGACCAGAAAACCCGACTTCTTTCCACGTAGCGCTTGCAGCATGATGAGACTTCAACCCTGAGCAGAAATGAGGCAGCCGTTCGCCGGCCGCTGGCGGAGCACATCCGGACGGCGCTCGGCGCGCCTCTCAAAACCAAGGGCGCCGCACGGGCGCCCTTCTCGGAAGACAAGCCGCAATGGCCTTGCGAAAAGCGCCTTTCCGGCCTGCGTGACATCCGCCATTCTAGCGCGCCCGCCGACTCCGGCGCGGACCTGGCGCGACTCCCGTCCCTCACCGGGAGCCGCCGCCGGAGCGCCGGATGGTGGGTGCTGAGGGTTTCGAACCCCCGACCCTCGCCTTGTAAGGGCGATGCTCTACCGCTGAGCTAAGCACCCGGCAGTTCCGCCACTGCGGAATCGAGCGCGCGAACGGAGCACACGCGCGGCTCGACGAATGTCAGCCAACGGCATCCTTCAGCGCCTTGCCGGCCTTGAACGCGGGCACCTTCGACGCCTTGATCTTGATCGTGTCCCCGGTGCGCGGATTGCGCCCGGTGCGCGCGGCACGCTTGCGCACGACGAACGTGCCGAAGCCGACGAGCGAAACCGAGTCGCCCGACTTCAGCGCCTTCTTGACGACCTTGAACATCGCTTCGAGAGCGCGATCGGCGTCGGCTTTGGTCAGGCCTGACTGGTCGGCGATCGCGGCAACAAATTCGCCTCTATTCATGTATCACTCCCTCACGGAACAGCGACCCGCATGAAAAGGATCGAGTCGAGGCGCGCCGTTTGAATGAATGCGCGTCGCGCGCATGGATTTTCGCGGATGCGTGCCCCGATACCCCGCAATCGCCCGGACTTTTACGTCACCTGGATCGCGGCGCGGTCTTTATACCAGTGGCCCAGAGGGGGCGCAACACGAACGCGACGCGTGTTTTTGCGCGACGAAACATCACACGACGCGCAAAAAAAAGCCGCCCGGACAGGGCGGCTTTGCATCGCGAACGCGCGCATCAGTGCGGCCGCGCCGGCGTCTCGACCGGATGATCCTCGCGCGCTCGCACGCTTTCCGTTTCGCTGCGCGCGTCGGTCGGCGCGAGCGGACGTTCGAGCGCGATGTCGAGCACTTCGTCGATCCAGCGCACCGGCATGATGCGCAGCGACTCCGTGACGTTCTTCGGAATCTCCGCGAGATCCTTGCGGTTCTCCTCCGGAATGATCACGGTCGTGATGCCGCCGCGGTGCGCGGCGAGCAGCTTCTCCTTGAGCCCGCCGATCGGCAGCACGCGGCCGCGCAGCGTGATCTCGCCGGTCATCGCGACTTCCGAGCGCACCGGCACCTTGGTCAGCGCCGAGACCAGCGCCGTGCACATCGCGATGCCGGCGGACGGACCGTCCTTCGGCGTCGCGCCTTCCGGCACGTGGATGTGCACGTCGTACTTCTGATGGAAGTCGGGATCGATGCCGAGCCGGTCCGCGCGCGCACGCACGACCGAGAGCGCGGCCTGGATCGACTCCTGCATCACGTCGCCGAGCTGGCCCGTGTGGATCAGCTTGCCCTTGCCCGGAACGATCGTCGCTTCGATCGACAGCAGATCGCCGCCGACTTCGGTCCATGCGAGACCGGTGACGAGCCCGACTTCGTTCTGCTGCTCGGCGCGGCCGTAGGTAAATTTACGTACGCCGAGATAGTTGTCGAGGTTCTTCGACGAGACGCTGACCTTGCCGCGCTCCTTGCGCACGCCCTTCTTCGCGGCCTTCGCCGCGGCGAGCGAGAGCTCCTTGACGACCTTGCGGCAGATCTTCGAGATCTCGCGCTCGAGATTGCGCACGCCGGACTCGCGCGTGTAATAGCGAATGATGTCGCGAATCGCGGGCTCGGCGATCTGAAGCTCCGCGGTCTTGACGCCGTTCGCCTTCAGCTGCTTCGGCACGAGATAACGCTGCGCGATGTTGATCTTCTCCGCCTCGGTGTAACCCGGAATGCGGATGACCTCCATGCGGTCGGCGAGCGCCGGCGGGATGTTCAGCGAGTTCGCGGTCGCGATCCACATCACTTCCGAGAGATCGACGTCGACCTCGAGATAGTGATCGTTGAACGTATGGTTCTGCTCGGGATCGAGCACCTCGAGCAGCGCCGCCGACGGATCGCCGCGGAAGTCCATCGACATCTTGTCGATCTCGTCGAGCACGAACAGCGGATTCTTCGTGCCGGCCTTCGCGAGGTTCTGGATGATCCTGCCCGGCATCGAGCCGATGTACGTGCGGCGATGGCCGCGGATCTCGGCCTCGTCGCGCACGCCGCCGAGCGACATGCGGATGAACTTGCGGTTCGTCGCTTTCGCGATCGACTGGCCGAGCGAAGTCTTGCCGACGCCGGGCGGACCGACGAGGCAGAGGATCGGGCCTTTCATCTTGTTGACGCGTTGCTGCACGGCGAGATATTCGAGGATGCGATCCTTGACCTTCTCGAGACCGAAGTGATCGGCGTCGAGCACCTGCTGCGCGACGCGAAGATCGCGCCGCACCTTGGTCTTCTTCTTCCACGGCACGCCGAGCAGCGAATCGATGTAGTTGCGCACGACGGTCGCTTCCGCGCTCATCGGCGACATCTGCTTCAGCTTGTTGAGCTCGGTGCGCGCCTTCGCCTCGATCGGCTTCGGCATGCCGGCCGCGGAGATCTTCTTCGAAAGCTCGTCCAGCTCGTTCGGCGCCTCGTCCATGTCGCCGAGCTCTTTCTGGATCGCCTTCATCTGCTCGTTGAGGTAGTACTCGCGCTGCGACTTCTCCATCTGCGACTTGACGCGGCCGCGGATGCGCTTCTCGATCTGCTGCACATCGATCTCCCCGTCGACCATCGAAACCAGCAATTCCATGCGGTCGGCGACGTCGGCCGTTTCGAGCACGCGCTGCTTGTCGGCGACGCGCACCGAGATGTGCGAGGCGATCGTGTCGGAGAGGCGCGAGGGATCCTCGACGCCCGAGAGCGTCGACATCAGCTCCGGCGGCAATTTGCGCGAGAGCTTGACGAGCTGTTCGAACAGTGTCGTCAGCGAACGGCCGATGACGCCGATCTCGCGCTCGCTGCGCGTATAGGCGGGCTCGAGCTCGCGCACGTGCGCGACCATGAGGCCGCTGCGCTCGCCGAACGAGACGATCTCGGCGCGGTTCGTGCCTTCGACGAGCACCTTGATCGTGCCGTCGGGAAGCTTGAGCAGCTGCAGGACGCTCGCGACCGTGCCGATCGAATAGAGATCGCCGGCGCCGGGCTCGTCGATGTCGGGACTGCGCTGCGCGACGAGCAGGATCTTCTTGTTGCCTTCCATCGCGATGTCGAGCGCGCGAACGGACTTTTCGCGTCCGACGAACAGCGGGACGACCATGTGCGGAAACACGACGACGTCGCGCAGCGGCAATACCGGCAGCTCGGTCAGGTCGGTTTCGGCGGATTTTGCGGCCTTGATGGTCTTTTCAGTCATTTGAATCGACGGTTTCTCTCGAAAAAATCGGGACGGGCATCTCGGGCCCGAGCGTGGACTCCGGCCGCTGTATCGTCAAGTAAGGGTCTGTCACGCGAATGCAAGACAGTTCACGCTGCGTGGACGGCGGCGTGCGTCTGAACGCGGACTTGCGACTTCGATCGCCGTCGGCGGCGGAAGGTACGACCCGTGCAAGGCGCTTGCGTTGAAGCCCTCCCCTTCAGGGGAGGGTTTGGGTGGGGATGGTTCTTGTTGCGACGCCCGGACCTCGAGCGAACACCATCCCCTCCCCTTGAAGGGGAGGGAGAAGAGCCGCTCGAATGTGACGAATCGTTATTCGGACGCGGCGCGATTCTGCATGTTGCCGCGATAGATGAGATACGGCTCGGCCTGCCCGTTGATGACGGCCTCGTCGACGACGACCTTGCTGACGTGCTCGAGCGAAGGCAAGTCGAACATCGTGTCGAGCAGCACCTGCTCAAGAATGGTGCGCAGGCCGCGCGCGCCGGTCTTGCGCGCGAGCGCCTTCTTCGCGACCGCGGTCAGCGCCTCGGGACGAAACTCGAGCTCGACGCCTTCCATCTCGAAAAGACGCTTGAACTGCTTCGTGATCGCGTTCTTGGGCTCGGTCAGGATCTTGACGAGCGCAGTCTCGTCGAGCTCTTCGAGCGTCGCGACGACCGGCAGGCGGCCGACGAACTCAGGAATCAGTCCGAACTTGATGAGATCTTCGGGCTGTACGTCCGCGAGCAGCTTCGACATCTCGGCCGAGCGGTTCTTCGAGCGCACTTCGGCGTTGAAGCCGATGCCGATCTGCTCGGAGCGCTGCTGGATGATCTTCTCGAGCCCCGCGAACGCACCGCCGACGATGAAAAGAATATTGCGCGTGTCGACCTGCAGGAATTCCTGCTGCGGATGCTTGCGCCCGCCCTGCGGCGGCACCGAGGCGACCGTGCCTTCGATGAGCTTCAGGAGAGCCTGCTGCACGCCTTCACCGGAGACGTCGCGCGTGATCGACGGGTTCTCGCTCTTGCGCGAGATCTTGTCGATCTCGTCGATGTAGACGATGCCGGTCTGCGCCTTCTCGACGTCGTAGTCGCACTTCTGCAGGAGCTTCTGGATGATGTTCTCGACGTCCTCGCCGACGTAGCCGGCTTCGGTCAGCGTCGTCGCGTCGGCGATCGTGAACGGCACGTTGAGGAGGCGCGCGAGCGTATCCGCCAGCAGCGTCTTGCCCGAGCCGGTGGGACCGACGAGCAGGATGTTCGATTTCGCGAGCTCGACTTCCTCGCTGCGACCGCGCGTCTCGAGCCGCTTGTAGTGGTTGTAGACCGCGACCGCGAGCACCTTCTTCGCGCGGCTCTGCCCGATCACGTACTGATCGAGCACGTCGAGGATTTCCTTCGGCTTCGGCAGATGGCTGCGCGCGCCGGCGGCTTTCTCCTCGAGCTCCTCGCGGATGATGTCGTTGCAGAGCTCGACGCACTCGTCGCAGATGAACACCGACGGGCCGGCGATCAGCTTGCGGACCTCGTGCTGGCTCTTGCCGCAGAATGAGCAGTAAAGGATCTTTCCGCTGTCGCCCGATCGGCTTTGCCGGTCGTCTGTCATTGCTCCGCCTCGGAGGTCGTTCGCTGGGGGCGCGACCGGAGAATATCACAGGGAAGCCGGGTCACAGCCGCGACCCGGCCTTTCGCCAGAATCATTGACGAATCAACAGGATCGGTCAGGCCGCCGCAGGCGCCTCGACCGGCCGTTTCTCGAGCACGGCGTCGATCAGGCCGTAGTTGCGGGCGTCCTCGCTCGACATGAACCGGTCGCGGTCGGTATCGCGCTCGATCTGCTCGATCGACTGGCCGGTGTGCTTGGCCAGGATCTCGTTCGTGCGCCGGCGCAGCGCGAGGATCTCGCGGGCCTGGATGTCGATATCCGAAGCCTGACCCTGCGCGCCGCCGTGCGGCTGGTGGATCATGACGCGCGAGTTCGGCAGCGCGTAGCGCTTGCCCTTCGCGCCGGCCGCGAGCAGCAGCGAACCCATGCTCGCCGCCTGCCCGATGCAGATCGTGCTGATGTCGGGCTTGACGAACTGCATCGTGTCGTAGATCGCCATGCCGGCCGTGACGACGCCGCCCGGGCTGTTGACGTAGAGGTTGATGTCCTTGTCGGGATTCTCCGACTCGAGGAACAGAAGCTGCGCGACGATGACGTTCGCCATGTACTCGTCGATCGCGCCGACGCAGAACACGAGGCGCTCCTTCAGGAGGCGCGAATAGATGTCGTAGGCGCGCTCGCCGCGCGAGGTCTGCTCGACCACGACGGGAACGAGATTGAGTCCGCGGGCAGGCGTGTAGTGGTTCGACATCTGGCTTTCTCCGGCGGCGGGCGTCAGGCGCCCGGTCGCATCACTTCGTTGAACGTCAAGGGCTGCTCGGTGAGTTTGGCGTGCTCGGCGACCCATTCGACGACCTGGTCTTCCATCACGCGGCTCTGCAGGCCCTGCATCTGCTGGGGATCGCGCGTATAAAGTTCAACGACCTTCTCGGGCTCCTCGTAGGTCGAGGCGATCGTCGCGAGCGCTTCGGAGACGCGGCGCGAATCGAGGGCGACTTCGTTCTGCCGGCCGAGCTCGGCGAGCAGGAAGCCCGCCGCGACGCGGCGGCGCGCGGCCGGAAGAAACTGCACGAACGCATCGGCGCCCGGCGCGTTCGCCTGCTGCGCAAGCGCTCTCGCATCGTTCTCGACCATCGCCTGCGGCAGCTCGATCTCCGGGAACGCATCGACGAGCTTCTCGGCCGTGTTGCCCTTGAGCCGCGACATCAGGACGCCCTTCAGCTCGCGCTCGAGGTTCGCGCGCACGTCCGCGCGGAACTGCTGGAGACCGCCCTCGCGGATGCCGAAGCTCGCGACGAATGCATCGTCGACCTCAGGCAGATGCGGCTCCTGCACGCGCATGACGCGCACTTCGACCTTCGCCGTCTTGCCGGCGAGCAGCGGCTCGCGGAAGCCGGCCGGAAACATCGCGTCGGCCGTGAACTCGTCGCCGGTCTTGCGGCCGACGAGCGCGCTTTCGACCTCGGCGAGGAACGCGCCGGAGCCGAGTATCGTGCCGACGCGGTCGAAGCCCGTGCCCGGATGACGCACGCCATTCGCCTCGGCGGCGTACTCGAACAGCACCATGTCGCCGTCGCCCGCGGGCCGTTCGACCGGCGCGAACGTGCGGCGCTGCTGGCGCAGCGTCTCGATCATCTGATCGATGTCGGCATCGGTGACCGACGCGGTCGGCTTGACGATCTCGAGACCCGAAATGTCGATCTTGCCGACTTCCGGCATGACCTCGAATGTCGCCGTGTACTCGATCTCGCCGTTGGTCGGCGTGCCGGTCGTCTGGATCGCCGGCTGCACGGCCGGGCGCAGCTTTTCCTGCGTGACGGCCTGCTGGAAGCTCGAGCCAATCATCTCGGACAGCACTTCGCCGCGGATCTGGCGGCCGAAACGCTGTTCGATGACCTTCGTCGGCACCTTGCCGGGACGGAAACCCTTGAGGCGCGCGCTGCGGCCGGTTTCCTGGATGCGCGAGCGGACCTTGTCCTCGAGCTCCTGCGCCGGCAGGCGCACCGTGAGCTTGCGGCCGAGCTTGCCGACGTTTTCGATCGAAACTTGCATGTTTTCCTCAGTGTTTTCCGTCGGGCCGGAAGTCCGTTCCGCGGGTAATGATCGTGCTGTTTGTCGTGCTTCCTGAATGAGCTTCGGTAAAACGCCTCATTCACTCCAGACCAGGCGAATCAGGCCGGGGGTACCGAACCCGGACGTGGTGCGAAAGGAGAGACTCGAACTCTCACGGGTCACCCCGCTGGAACCTAAATCCAGTGCGTCTACCAGTTCCGCCACTTTCGCCCGTCAAGGACCCGCCAGCCGGTGCCGATCGCCAGAAAGTCTCGATCGCGGTGACAAGGGTGCGGGCGACTCGCAGCCTGCTTGCCGTTCCACCCCTCGGGGCGCACCTTGCTGCCAAAACAATGGCTTGACGCCTGCTGCTTTCGACCCGCCTCGCGCAGACCGCTGATTTTACACGAACTAGGCAGATTTTTTTTGCGAACCTGCGAAGCGCGCGGCCGCCTTCTCCCTTCGAACCCGCGACCCTACGGCGGCGCGGCGTACCCCGATCGCGTAAGCGCGGGAAGCCCCACCTTGAGGCGGAACTCGTCGAAGCGCGGATCGCCGTGGTACGGCGCGATGAACGGATCGAGCGCGAGTCGGCGGATGCCCGGATCGCGGTTCGTCCATGCGCGATCGAGCCACGCGAACATCTGAGTCGGATCGCGACGCAGCGCGTACACCTCGGCGATCTGGTAGGCCGATTCTTCCGCGCTCTGACCGATCAGGTCTTCGAGCGCGCGATCGGCCGCAGCCTGATCGCCGGCATTCTGTGCCGCAAAGGCGATCGCGATCAGACGCCAGCCACGGCCGGACACCGCCATCGCGAGTTCCATCGCCTTCGCATGGTTGCCGCGCAAGATCTCGATCACCACGCGCTGGGCCTGGCCGATGCCTGCATTCGGGGCACGCTCCATCGCGCGCGCGATCGCGACGTCGGCCTCGTCGAGGCGGCCCTGCCCGGCGAGATTCACCGACAGCCAGAACCATGCGTTGCCATAAGCGCGGTCGTACTCGATCGCCTCGCGCTGCAAGGCTTCGGCGCCGCGAGCGTCACCGAGCCATGCGCGCGTCAGGGAAAGCTCGCCGATCGTCTCGGCCGTCCGAGCGAGGCCGATCGCGCGCGTGGCCGCGCTTTCGGCCTCGACGAACTTGAGCTCGCCGTTGGACAGCACGCGCGAGTTCACCATGTTGACGTAGGCCGAATCCGGCGCGAGCGACAACGCGCGATCGATCATGCGCCGCGCATCGGCCACGGCGGCTCGCGCTTGCGCACCGCCAAGGTAAGTTCCGGCCTGGAGCACCTTTGCGCTCGCGTAGGCGGCCCATGCCTGCGCGTATTGCGGGTCGAGCTTCGTCGCCTGCTCGAAGAATCCGAATGCGGTCTCGAAATCCTCGGAAGTGCGTTTGTCGTCGAAATAGCGGCCGTGCATGTACGCATCGTAGGCCGCGAGATCGCCGCTCGGCGGACGATCGCCGATCTGTGCCGTGCCGGCTGCGGAATCCACGAGGCGCGCCTTCAGCGCGGACGCGACGGCGCTCGTGATGTCGTCCTGGAGCTTGAAGAGATCGACATAAGGCCGGTCGTAATGCTCGGACCAGAGCGTGCTGCCGTCGCTCGCCAGCACGAGCGTCGCATTGATCCGCACGGTGTCGCCGAGCCGGCGCACGCTGCCTTCGAGAAGATGCGCGACTCCGAGCTTTTCGCCGATGCTGCGGCTCGAGTCGGACGAATCGCGGAACTGGAACGCCGAGTTGCGGCTGATCACCTTGAGAGCGCCGTAGCGCGAAAGCGCGGTGATGAGGTTCTCCGACAGGCCGTCCGCGAAATACTGCTGATCCTTGTCGCCGCCTTCGTTCGCGAGCGGCAGCACCGCGATCGACTCGGCCTTCTTCGCAACCTGCTCCGGCGCGGCTGCCTCGCGGCGAGGCGCAAGCACGAACTTGTCGATCGCGAAGTAGACGAGCGCGGCGGCGAGCACGGCAATGATCGCGCGATCGAGTCGTCGCGCCGTTCTAGGCGCGATCGACTGCTCGATCGGAACTTCGGAATCGCGCTTGAGCCCTTCGGGCGTCAGCTCGAAGACCCACGCGAAAACGAGCGCCGGAATGAACCCGACCGCCAGCACGAGGATGACGGCGCGCAGCGTCCACGCCGGCGCGTCGAACGCCGGCAGCAGCGTGCTCGCAACCTGCACGGCGAGCCACGCCGCGACGAGGTAGAGGCCGGCCATCCGGATCACGTTGCGACGGCGGATTTCGGCGAGGAAGCTCACCGTATCGTTTCCGCACTGGCGCGCAGCGGCTCGCGCATGTCGTCGGCAGGCCGGACCGGGTTGCCGACGTTACCGCATCGGCGAGCCCGGGTGAACGGGAGAGGCGTGCCGTCGCTTTCGCCTTCTTCGGCGCTCGATGCCGCCGCGGCCTCGATGCGAGAAACGAAAAAGGCGCCTGCTAAAGCGCCTTCGTGGTTTCGCCTTGAAAAAGTGGTGGGCCGTCTAGGACTCGAACCTAGGACCAAGAGATTAAGAGTCTCCTGCTCTACCAACTGAGCTAACGGCCCGCTTTTATCTGATAACGCTGTGTCGCGCACCGCGCGACGATCACTCTCCCTCTCCCGCAAGCGGGAGAGGGCAAGGGGTGAGGGCACGCTATTGCAAGCCTCCCTCATCAGCCTTCGGCACCTTCTCCCGCAAGCGGGAGAAGGGAAACACGCTGCTCGAAAACTGAACTGACTATTGTAGCGAAACTGGGGTGGGTGATGGGACTCGAACCCACGACAACCGGAATCACAATCCGGTACTCTAACCAACTGAGCTACACCCACCACGGAACCGCTTTTCTTCGCGGATTTCCCGCGAATGAAAATTCTACTCCGGCCCGCCGGCGAGGCCGCGGACGTCTCGGAACCGATCGATTCCTGACCACCGTCGCCGGCTGGCGCGCCCGACAGGACTCGAACCTGCAACCGTCGGCTTAGAAGGCCGATGCTCTATCCGGTTGAGCTACGGGCGCATTCGTCAGCCGCATTGTCGCGCGAAACCGCGCGTTTACCGCCTGCTCGATCCGCGCCAAGGTTGGTCGGGGTAGAGGGATTCGAACCCCCGACACCCTGCTCCCAAAGCAGGTGCGCTACCAGGCTGCGCTATACCCCGCCGCTCTTGACCCGCCGGTGCGCGCGAGCGCGCCCGAAAGGGGCCGAGATACTACGAACGC
>DASZWL010000115.1:0-6288 GCA_035546695.1 Rhodanobacteraceae bacterium
GGTGTCCTGCACGAAGAGGCCCCACTGGTCGAGGCGCCAGTTCGCCGCGATGCTGTTGATGCTGCCGTTGGTCGGCCGGTACAGCGAGAAGCTCGAGTAGTTGCCGGCCGCGAAGTCGTCGATGCTCGCGAACTGATATGCACCGAACTCGGTGCGGCCGAACAGGTTGAAGTACATGTCGCGCTGGAAGTCGAGACCGGCCTTGATCGTGTGATCGCCGAGGAACCAGCTGCCGGCGAGGAAGCCGTTCCAGGTCTTGACGCCGAGCACGTTGTAATGGCGGAACTGGTCCGTGCCGAGGAACAGCGACGGATTCGTCGAGCTGCAGCCCGAGGGATCGGTGCAGACCTGGATCTGCGGCTGATCGGCGAGCGTGTGCGAAACCGCGTCGTACTTCGAGTACGAGAACGAGCCTTCGGTCGAGAACGTGTCGGTCCAGTCGTCGTAGAGGTTCAGCACGTAGCTCTTGAGATCGCGCTGCTGCACGTACGAATAGCTCGAAAGGCTGAGCGTGTTCGCGTTGAACGTCTGGATGATCGGCTGGTCGCTCTTCGTCTCGTTGTAGCGCAAGCTCGCGCGGTGGCCGTCGGAGATGTTCCAGTCGAGCTTGGCGAGATAGAGCTTGTTGTCCTGGTTCGCATCCGACGCGCCGAGCGAGCCCGGCGTCAGGCCGTAGCCGTTCGCGATGCCGATGATGCGGTTGATGTCGTCCTCACTGATGTTGACGACGTTCGACGCGCCCGAGCCGATCGGCCCGTACGCGGGCCCCGGCGCCAGCGTCTTCGCTTCCTCGTAGGACAGGAAGAAGAACAGCTTGTCCTTGATGATCGGGCCGCCGAACGTCGCACCGTAGGTCTTCTTCGCGCTGTAGCCCTTGTAGTCGCTCGGCTCGTCGCTCGTGAGATCATCGGCGTTCGTGTACGCGTAGTACGCATCGCCGTGGAACTCGTTCGTGCCGGATTTCGTCACGATGTTGACGTTGGCGCCGACCGAGCGCTTGTTCGTCACGTCGTAGTTCATCGTCGAGATGTTGTATTCCTCGATCGCGTCGAACGACAACGGCTGGTTCAAGGCCGGCAGGCCGTTCGCCTCGAGACCGAACGAATCGTTGGTCGGCACCGCGTCGATCGTGATGTTGTTGTAGCGGCTGTTCTGGCCGAGTGCCGAGATCTCGCCGCGGCCGACGCTGGTCAGCACGATGTGCGGATCGGTGCGCGCGATGTCCTGGATCGAGCGGTTCGGATTCGGGATCACCTTGAGCTCGCGCTGCGAGACGTTCGACGAAAGGCCCTTGTTGTCGGCCTGGAACGTCGCGCCCGGCGCTGCGGCCGTGACGGTCACGCCTTCGAGCTCGGTGGCCGTGCCGCCGACGGCAGTGAGGTTCAGCGTCGTCTCCTCGGCGAGCTTCAGGAAGACGTCTTCCTGCTCGACCTTCTCGCCGTGATCGCCCGACGCCTTCACGTCGTACGGACCGCCGACGCGAAGACCCTGCGCGGCGTAGCGACCCTCTGCGTCGGTCACGACCGTGCGCGAGGTGTTGGACGGAACGTGCACGATCTCGACCGTCGCGCCGGCGACCGGATTGCCGGCCGCATCGACGATGCGTCCGCTGAGCGACGACGACGTGTTCTGCGCGAACGCGGCCGATGCCGCGAACAGCGAACCGACGATCCACGGCAAGAGCCGCATCCGCAATGAACTCTTCATGCCCCAAAACCTCATCGATGGAATCCGGAGAACGCAAAGCCGGCACGCACGATCCATCCCGCGATGCGCGCGTACTTCGTGGCTCTGCTTGAGGCTCGGACGGATGCGACGCCCGTGCCGCCCCGCGCCGTTTCCGCCGAAAACCTTAACTTTAGTTTAACAGCGACCAATGACGATTTCGTAACAGCGGGCGCCTGCGACGTTTTTTTGCTCTTTACCGCCGCGTCCGCGTGCCGAGATAGCGTGCCCGCTTCGCCTCGCGCAGATGCCGAAGGTCGAGCTTCACGAGCCCGTCGACGCAGCCGCCGAACGACGGATCGACGCCGAAATCGAGGAACCGCACGCCTTCGGGCTCGCAGAGATCGACGTACTGCCGGTAGAGCGTCGGCAGCTGCGCATCGAGCGCGGTCAGATTCGCTCGAAGACGCGCGAATCCTTCGGCCGGCGTGCGTCCCGCCCATTCGGCCTCGGCCGCGCGCGCGATCTCGCGCGATATGACAAATGGATTACGCGCGCGAGCCTCTGCGCTCGCATCGCCGAAGTAATGACGATGGAAATGCGCGATCCATTCGCGCGCCGGACCTGGCAGCGCCGCCGTCAGGCTGACGGGACCGAACAGATATCGAACGTCCGGACGCGTTCGAAGATACGCACCGATGCCCTGCCACAGCGCATCGAGGCTGCGCGATCCCCAGTAGGCCGGCTGCACGAAGCTTCGTCCGAGCTCGACCGCGCTCGCGAGGAATTCCGGCGCCGGCGTCGAGTATTCGAACAACGTCGACGAATAGAGCCCTTCGGCACCGCGCACGGAAACGATCGTCGCCGCTTCGCCGAGGCGATAAGCGCCGACGATCGCGAGCGCGTTCCGATCCCACAGCGCGAGATGGCGGTAGTAGCCGTCGAAGCGATCGAGATCGCGCCGCGCGCCGGTGCCTTCGCCGACGCGGCGGAACGCGAGCTCGCGCAGGCGGCCGATCTCGCGGATCGCGGGACAATCCCGCTCGGCATCGAGCAGCAGGATCTCCTTGCCGTCGTGCGTCTCGCCGAGCCGCTCGGCGCGGCGAAGCGCCGCGCGGATCGCGAGCGGCGATTCCGGATGCGCGATCGCGACCGAGGTCGGAAACACGGCCGGGCGCCGCCGCGCAAGACGGTAGACGTGACGGCGCATCTGCGTCGCGATCGACGGAGGCCGCAGACCGCTCTCGACCAGCGCCTTGCACGGCACGACCTCGCCGACGTTGAAGCCGATGCGCGCGCTCGCCGCGCCGAACATCTCGCGCGCGAGCAACAGCGCCGCGAGCGGCTTGGCCAGCATCGAGATGCCGTAGAAAACCGGCGAGTTCTGCGCGGCGATGTGCACCGGCAGCACCGGCGCCGCGGTCTTCATCGCGAGGCGCGCGAAGCCCGGCGACCACCTCGCGTCGCGCACGCCGAGCGGCCGCATGCGCGAGACTTCGCCCGAAGGAAAGACGATCAGCGCCATCTCGCGCTCGAGCGCGCGATACGCCTCGCGCGCGCCGCCGAGCGCGCTGCCGGCGCCGAACACCGGCAAAGGCAGCAGCAGCGGAGCGAGCGGAGCGAACTGCATCAGCACGTCGTTCGCGAGCACCTTGACGTCGCGCCGTACCGAACCGACGAGATGGATCAGCGCCAGCGCATCGAGCGCACCGAGCGGATGATTCGCGACGATGACGACACGGCCGTCGACCGGGATGTTCTCGCGATCGGTGTTCGCGACGCTGTAGCTGACGTCGAGCTGCTCGAGCACGCGCTCGACGAAATCGAAGCCGGACAGCGGCCCGAGCGCCGCAAGCGATGCGTTGATGCGCTCCTCGCACGCGACGCGGCGCAGAAGTTCGACGACCGGCTGCGCGAAGGTTCGCGCGCGGCCGGAAGCGAATTGCGGGAACTTGTCGTAGAAGCTGCGCTCGACGCTGATCACGGCGGATCTCCCGAATCGCGAAGACCCTAGCGGGGATGTGTTACAGCGTCGTGAGAAACTCCATCCGCGATCCATGCGCTTCGTCATCCCGGCGAAGGCCGGGATCCAGCTCCTGTGTGCCAAGCGCGCAGCGACGGAATGCTGGATCCCGGCTTTCGCCGGGATGACGGCTACAGGGCGAACTTGACGTAAGCGACAATCCCGTCGAGAAACATCTGCACCGACAGCGCGACCAGCAGCATGCCCATCAGCCGCTCGACCGCGATCAGCACGCTCGTTCCGAGATAGCGGAAGAGATACGTCGAAGAAAGAAGGATCACCGCCGTCGCGAGCCATGCGAGGAACAGCGCGACGCTCCAGTCGACCGCACGGCCCGGGTGGCTGTTCGCGAGCAACATGACCGCCGCGACCGCCGATGGCCCCGCAATGCCTGGAATCGCCATCGGCACGATGAACGGCTCGCGCGTCGGATCGCCGCCGAAGATGCCTTCCTTCGGCGGAAACACCATGCGCACGCCGATCAGGAACAGCACGATGCCGCCGGCGATGCTGACCGACTCCTGCTTGAGCTGAAGCACGCGCAACAAATACTGACCGCCGAACAGGAACACGAACAGCACGACGAGCGCGATCAGCAGCTCGCGCGCGAGCACGAGCTGGCGGCGCTTCGGCTCGACGTTGCGCAGGAGGCTCAGGAACAGCGGAACGTTCCCGAGCGGGTCCATGATCAGGAACAAGAGGAGGCCCGCCGAGAGCGTGCTCATCGAGTTTTCCACGGCGTTTGCGAATCCCGATCCGCGAAGTGCGGTCGCGACTATAGCGCCTTGCGCCGCGTTTCCGGCACCAGCACGACGGAACGAGCTACCGGCCAAGCAAGCCGGGCCCGGCAGCCGCGATGTCCGCTTCCGCTCGCATTCGCGTATTGACGATTGGACGAAATCGAAATCGAGGATCGCCATGTCAATCCGTGCGAATGAAAACGGGTTTTTCTCCCTGCGCACCGGCCTGCAACTCTGCATCAGAGTCCTGATCGGCTTGGGTGCGGTCAACGCGTATGCCGATGTCCCGGATTCCGAGCGCGCCGTACTACTTGCGATCTACAACGGAACCGGCGGCACGGCATGGAGCAATCGCGGCGGCTGGACCTTCGGCAGCGTATGCGGCTGGTACGGAATCAGCTGCATGACCGACGTGCAGGGTCAGGAACACATCTCCAGCATCGATCTGAGCCAGAACGGCCTCACGGGTCAGCTGCCGCCGAGCCTCAGCGGTCTACCCTACCTGCAAGTCTTCGACGTTCACGGCAATGGAATTACGGGGCAACTTCCCGCACTGGGTGGGTTGACGAGCCTCGAATCCTTCGGGGCGGGTACCAACCAATTCTCTGGACCCGTCCCGTCGCTGACCGGACTCACCGCGCTCCGATATTTCGACGTTGGCGGCAACCTGCTGACGGGTTCGCTTCCAGCGTTGACCGGCTTGACAAGCCTGGAAGTCTTCATCGCGTATTACAACCAACTATCGGGGCCCATTCCTCTGTTGGAAGGAATGACGAATCTCAAATATTTTGACGTTGACACCAACCAACTCACCGGCTCCATCCCGGAGCTTTCCGGCCTTATCGAGCTAGAATACTTCGACGTTGACTCCAACGAGATGACGGGTGCTATTCCCGATCTCTCCGGCTTGGCGAATCTGGTGTATTTCTACGTCAACAGCAATCGCCTTACCGGTTCGATTCCCGATCTCAGTGGTCCGAGCGCGCCGACGAACCTCCGGTATTTTTACGTCTTCGACAACCAGTTGAGCGGGGCGTTGCCGTCGCTGAGCAGTCTGACTGGCCTCACGGGACTCTACGCATACTCCAATCACCTGACGGGCCCGATTCCTCCGCTGACCGGACTCAGCAATCTGGCGAATTTCGATGTCTCGGCTAACCAGCTGACGGGCTCCATCCCGGACCTCGCCGGCTTGACGAACTTGTACCTCTTCAAAGTCGATCACAACTTGCTTGACGGTTCCGTTCCCGAAATCAGCAGCCTCACGAATCTGGGACGGTTCCAGATCGATCACAATCGCATCGGGGGCTTTCTCCCTTACCCTCCGTCCAGTCTCCAGTTGGCCTCGGTCTGTCCCAATCCGCTGAAATTTCCCAGCATGGTCATCGGCGTCGATCCCAAATGGAGCGCCATCACGGGATATTCGCCCTGGTGGACCGCGCCATTCGCATCGAATGCCTGCGACGACCTGTTCAATGACGCTTTCGATCCGTAAAACCGGATTGCTCCCTGAAATCTGCTCGCGCATCGCCGTTCCCCCTCTCCCGCTTCGCGGGAGAGGGTTGGGTGAGGGAAATCCGGGTTCGCCGTTTCAGAAGATGTCAGGGCGGATGGAGTGCTTCACTCCGAATGCCCTCACCCTGCCCTCTCCCGCAAGCGGGAGAGAGGAAAAGCGGGTCAGAGCGCCTTCTTGTACCGATCGCGCAGCTGCTCGACGCGCTGCACGTAAACCTGCGTCTCGTCGTACGGCGGCACGCCGCCGTACTTCTGCACGGCCGCTTCGCCGGCGTTGTAAGCCGCGGTTGCGAGCTGCGTGTTGCCGTTGAAGTCTTTCAGCAACTGCGCGAGGTACTTCGCGCC
>DASZWL010000116.1:0-14723 GCA_035546695.1 Rhodanobacteraceae bacterium
GACCTGCTCGCGACGGAACATGTTCGAGAACGTGCGCGTGACCGAAGTCGTGCCGGCGCCCGACGAGCCGGTGATCGCGATGATCGGATGGAGTTCGGACATGGTTCGTCTCCTCTCAGGTCATGCCGGCGTTCTGAAAAGGCCGCGCGTCGCGAACAGCGGCTGCTCGGTTTCGCGCATGTCGCCTTCGCGGTGATAACGCTCGATGCGCTCGACTTCCGAGCGCGAGCCGAACACGAAGCCGATCTTCTGGTGCAGCGATTCCGGCTTCACGTCGAGCATGCGCTTGTAGCCGGTGCTCGCGCGTCCGCCTGCCTGCTCCATCAGCAGCGCGATCGGATTGCATTCGTACATCAGGCGCAGCCGTCCGTTGACGCCCGGCTTCTTCGTGTCGCGCGGATACATGAAGACGCCGCCGCGCATGAGGATGCGATGCGCTTCGGCGACGAGCGAGGCGATCCAGCGCATGTTGAAATCCTTGCCGCGATCGCCGCTCGATCCCTTGAGGCATTCCTCGACGTAGCGTTGCACCGGGTATTCCCAGAACCGGCTGTTCGATGCGTTGATCGCGAATTCCTCGGTGTCGTCCGGCACGCGAAGATCGCGATGCGAGAGGATGAACTCGCCGAGCAGCGGATCGAGCGTGAACGCATGCACGCCGTTGCCGGTCGTGAGGACCAGCATCGTCGACGGCCCGTAGATCGCGTAGCCGGCCGCGACCTGCTGCGCACCGGCTTGCAGGAAATCGCCGGCATCGGGATCGGCGTTCGGCCGCGGCGCGCGCAGGATCGAGAAGATCGAGCCGACCGCGACATTGACGTCGATGTTCGACGAGCCGTCGAGCGGATCGAAGAGAAGAAGATATTTGCCGCGCTCGTACTGCGTCGGCAGCACGTACGGCTCGTCCATTTCCTCCGAAGCGAGCCCCGCGACGTAGCCGCGGTTTTCGTTGAGCTGGACGAAGATCTCGTTCGCGAGCACGTCGAGCTTTTTCTGCTGTTCGCCGTGCACGTTGACGTCGGCTGCGCTCGCGTTGCCGAGAAGATCCGCGAGCCTCCCGTGCGCGACCGCGCGCGAGATCGCCTTGCACGCGGTCGCGACCGAATGCAGCACGCCGTTGAGATCGCCGCGCGCTTCGGGGTGACTCCGCCGCGCCTCGATCAGGAATTCGGTGAACGTGGTCTTGTCGGTCAGAAGCATGCGGCCCTCCCCAAAGGTTCGCGTGCGAGCGCGTGTTTGTGCCATTCGCGCAGGGTTTCGAGATCGACGTGCGGCGCACCGGGCGTGCCTTTCGGCAACGGCATTTCCGGATCGCCGAGATGCGGCAGCGAGACGAGCGTTTCGGACAGCGACTCGGCGAGCGAGTACCAGGTCGGCGTCGCGATCACGGAGAGTCCCGCCGCTTCGGCCGCACGGATGCCGTTCGCCGAATCCTCGAACGCGAGGCATTCGTTCGCGTCGAGGCCGAGCTGACGCAGTGTTTCGATGTAGACATCGGGTTCAGGCTTGAGACGCTTGACCTCGTTGCCCGATACGATCGCCGCGAAGCGCTCGCGCCAGTTGCGGCCGAAGTGCGGCTCGAGCAGCGCATCGAGATTCGCAGCGGTCGTCGTCGTCGCGATCGCGAGCGTCACGTGCGCGGCCGCAGCTTCCTCGAACAGCCGTGCGATGCCCGGACGAAGCGGCAGCGGCTCCTCGCGGAGCGACGCGTCGTAGCGGCGCGTCTTCGCCGCGTGCAACGCAGTCAGCAATTCTTCGAAATCGGCGCGCTGCGTCGTGACGGCATCCTCGCGCTCGGCGAACGCGCGCATGCGCTGGCGTCCGCCCGCGACGCGCAAGAGCTCGCGATACGTGCCGCGATTCCACCACCAGTGGAGATCGGCGGCCGAGAACGCGGCGTTGAACGCGCGGCGATGGAATTCCTCGGTGTCGGCGAGCGTGCCGTCGACGTCGAAGATCAGCGCGCGAAGATCGGTGCTCATGCGCGCTCCTTCCGCGGCTCGGCCATCGCCGGCACGCCGGCAAGCACGCGCGATTGCAGGATGTCCTCGGCCTCGATCGTCTCCAGCGCCGACTTGTCGACGGCGCCGCCTTCCTCGAGCAGGCGCCGCGCCTGACGCAGCCGCGCGCGATCGAGCGCGTTGCGGATCGAGCGCGCGTTCGCGAAATGCGGCTGCGTGCGGCGGTGCTCGATGTAGCGGAGGAACACGTTCTTCGCGCGCGGCGACAGCGCGTAGTTCCAGTCCTTCAAGATCAGCTCGCCGATCGCGACTAGCTCGTCGTCTTCGTAATCCGGGAAATCGATGTGATGCGCGATGCGCGAGCTCATGCCCGGGTTCGAGCGGAAGAACGTCTCCATGCGGTCCTTGTAGCCGGCAAGGATCACGACGAGATCGTCGCGGTTGTTCTCCATGACCTGGAGCAGGATCTCGATCGCCTCCTGTCCGTAATCGCGCTCGTTCTCGGGTTTGTAGAGGTAGTACGCCTCGTCGATGAAGAGGACGCCGCCCATCGCCTTCTTCAAGACTTCCTTCGTCTTCGGCGCCGTGTGACCGATGTATTGGCCGACGAGATCGTCGCGCGTGACCGCGACGAGATGTCCCGTGCGGCTGTAGCCGAGCTTGTGCAATAGATCGGCCATGCGCATCGCGACCGTCGTCTTGCCGGTGCCGGGATTGCCGGTGAAGCTCATGTGCAGCGACGGCGCGCCGGCCGCGAGCTGCATCTCGCGGCGCACTTTGTCGACGACGAGCAGCGAGGCGATCTCGCGGATGCGCTTTTTCACCGGCGCAAGGCCGATCAGCTCGGCGTCGAGCTTCGTGAGCACGGCTTCGACGCCGGACTCGTTCCAGATCGCCTTGAGATCGATGGTCGACTCGCTCATCGCAGCAACTCCGTCGGCGGCGCGCGCTTCGTCGCGCGCGATGTCGGCGCGCCGTCAGCTATAGCGCTCGCCCTCGGGCTTGCCCGCGGCGTAGCTCGTGACCGTGTAGCGGATTTGCCGGCCGGGACCTTCCTGCCGCGTGAGACCGAAGCCGGGCTCGTTCTTCGGACGGTTCACGATGAACGACATCGCCGGCGATTCGACACCGCGCGAGGAATTGAACGCGAGCACGCGGACGTAGTGGCTCGGGAATGTCTTTCGGCATTCGTTGATCTCCATGAGGATGCCCGCGGGATCCTTGAGATCGAACATCGGATTGCCGTACATCTCCCAGTACGTGTTGCGCGGATGCGGATCGTCGGTGTACTCGACGCTGACGGCCCAGCCGTTTGCGAGCGCGTACTTGATCTGCGCGGTGATCTCGGCGTCGGTGAGGTCGGGCAGGAACGAGAATTGCCCTTGCGTGATGCGATTGCCGGGGTTGGTCATCATGGCTGCGATTTCCTCGGATCTACTTTTCGTCGTTCCCGCGAAAGCGGGAACCTAGCGTCTCTGCTCCAGCCGCCGAAGGCGCTGGTCCCCGCTTTCGCGGGGACGACGGGTGCTAGGCGCTTGCGGTAGCGGTGGGCACGAAGTCGGCGGTATCCGTCGACTCGTAGTTGAACGAAATGTCCTTCCACGTATCGAGCGCGGCCTTCAGCGGCTTGCACCACTTCGCCGCCGCTTCGAGGATCTGCGGGCCTTCGCGGAAATAATCGCGACCTTCGTTGCGCGCCTGGATCATCGCTTCGAGCGCGACGCGGTTCGCGGTCGCGCCGGCCTGGATGCCCATCGGATGGCCGATCGTGCCGCCGCCGAACTGGAGGATCACGTCCTCGCCGAGGTAATGAATGAGCTGATGCATCTGGCCCGCGTGGATGCCGCCCGACGCGACCGGCATCACCTTGTTGAGCGAGGCCCATTCCTGATCGAAGAACAATCCGTTCTCGAGACTCTGCGGCGTCTGCGATTCGCGCAGCGTGTCGTAGAAGCCCTTGATCATCAGCGGATCGCCTTCGAGCTTGCCGACGACCGTGCCTGCATGGATGTGATCGACGCCGGCCATGCGCATCCATTTGCAGATGACGCGGAAATTCATGCCGTGGTTCTTCTGGCGCGAGTACGTCGAGTTACCGGCGCGATGGAGGTGCAGGATCATGTCGTTCCTGCGCGCCCACTTCGCCATCGACTGGATCGCGGTGTAGCCGATTACGAGGTCGATCATGACGATGCACGAGCCGAGTTCTTTCGCGAATTCGGCGCGCTCGTACATGTCCTCCATCGTGCCGGCCGTGACGTTGAGATAGTGGCCCTTGACTTCGCCCGTCGCGGCCGACGCCTTGTTGACCGCTTCCATGCAATAGAGGAAGCGATCGCGCCAGTGCATGAACGGCTGCGAGTTGATGTTCTCGTCGTCCTTGACGAAATCGAGACCGCCTTTCAGCGCTTCGTAGACGACGCGTCCGTAGTTGCGGCCCGACAACCCGAGCTTCGGCTTCGTCGTCGCGCCGAGTAGCGGGCGGCCGAATTTGTCGAGGCGTTCGCGCTCGACGACGATGCCGGTCGCCGGTCCCTGAAATGTTTTGAGATACGCGACGGGTATGCGCATGTCTTCGAGGCGCAGCGCCTTCACAGCCTTGAAGCCGAATACGTTGCCGATGATCGACGCGGTGAGATTCGCGATCGAGCCGGGCTCGAAGAGATCGAGGTCGTACGCGATGTACGCGAAATACTGCTGCTCGGTCTTCGTGCCGGGTCCGGTGTTCGGAACGGGATCGACGCGGAACGCCTTCGCGCGGTAGAGCCCGCAGGCGGTGAGGCGGTCGGTCCAGACGACGGTCCAGGTCGCCGTCGACGATTCGCCGGCGACGGCCGCGGCCGCTTCGTCGGCGTCGACGCCGGGCTGCGGGGTGATGCGGAAGAGCGCGATCACGTCCGTCTCGATCGGCTCGTAGTCCGGTTGCCAGTAGCCCATCTTCTTGTACGGGATGACGCCGGATTTGTAGCGCTCGGCGACC
This sequence comes from Rhodanobacteraceae bacterium, assembly GCA_035546695.1. Classification (GTDB taxonomy): domain Bacteria; phylum Pseudomonadota; class Gammaproteobacteria; order Xanthomonadales; family Rhodanobacteraceae; genus Dokdonella_A. The sequence continues at coordinate 4,942 of DASZWL010000116.1, forward strand.
TTCTCGTTGGCGCGGATTGGCGTGACGGCTGCGTTCATCGCACGGCTCCTCGATCGCTGGACGAGACCGAATGTACCGACGCGAACCCATCAGGTATATTCAGTTTCTCTGAGGCGTTCCATAAATTTCCCTGATGGTTCGGAGGCGACGATGAAGCGCGTCACGCTGCGCCAGTTGCGCGTGTTCGAGCAGGTCGCGCGCCTGCGCAGCATCTCGGCGGCAGCCGGCGTCTGCCATCTGACGCAACCCGCCGTCTCGATGCAGCTGAAGGCGCTCGAGCAGGATTGCGGCCTGCCGCTGACCGAGCTTGTCGGCCGGCAATTGCGTCTCACCGAAGCCGGCGAGACGGTTGCGTCGTACGCGCGCCGCGTGCAGCACGAGCTCGACGAGCTCGATCAGCGCCTCGCCGCGATGCGCGGACAGCAGCACGGCAAGCTCAATGTCGGCATCGTCTCTACGGCGAAGTATTTCGCCTCGCACATGCTCGCGACGTTCCTGCAGCAGCACGCCGGCGCAGAGCTTTCGTTGCAGGTCGAAAACCGCGCGCAGATCCTGAAGCTGCTTGCCGACAACGAGATCGATATCGCGATCATGGGCGTGCCGCCCGAATTCCTCGACGCGGTCGCGGCGCCGTTCGCCGAGCATCCGCACGGCATCGTCATCAACGCAAAGCATCCGCTCGCATCGCGCGCGAAGCTCGTCATCGCGGATTTCGCCGACGAGGCGTTTCTCGTGCGCGAGCCCGGCTCCGGCACGCGCGCGGTCATGGAGCGCTATTTCGCGAGCCAGTCGTTCTCGCCGCGCAAGGTCATCCAGATGACCGGCAATGAAGCCGTGAAGCAGGCGGTGCTGGCAGGTTTGGGTGTCGGCTTCCTTTCGCTCAACACGATCGGCCTAGAACGCGGGCTCGGCCTCGTGAAGGTTCCGGTCGTGAAAGGCTTGCCGGTCATGCGGCGCTGGCATGTCGTGTATCGGCGCGGCAAGCAACTGTTGCCGATCGCGAAGGCGTTCTGCGATTTCGTGCGCGACGAAGGCGGGAAATACGCGGCGGCGAGCAGCTCGCCGCCGGCGCGCGATCCGAAGAACCGCACGCGGCGCAACGATCGCGCTCCGCGTCGGCGATAGCTCCTCCACTCCCGCTACAATGCGCGCCCGATGAACGCCCGCATCGCCCGCAAGCACGACTACGAAGCCGGCAAGCTCGCAAAACGCCTGCGCCGTCAGGTCGGGCAGGCGATCGCCGACTACCGGATGATCGTCGACGGCGATCGCGTCATGGTCTGTCTGTCGGGCGGCAAGGATTCGTACGCGCTGCTCGACATCCTCATGAAGCTCAAGGCGAAGGCGCCGGTGCGCTTCGAGATCGTCGCGGCGCATCTCGACCAGAAGCAGCCGGGATACGATCCGGATGTTCTGCCGAATTATCTTCGCGAGGTCGGCGTCGAGTTCCGGATCTTCGAGCAGGATACCTACGGCGTCGTGCGCCGCGTGATCCCGGAAGGCAAGACGATGTGCAGCCTCTGCTCGCGTTTGCGGCGCGGCGCGCTATATACGTTCGCGGCAGAGAATGGATTTACGAAGATCGCGCTCGGGCATCATCGCGACGACATCGTCGAGACGCTGTTCCTGAATCTCTTCCATCAAGGCGCATTGAAGTCGATGCCGCCGAAGCTGCGCTCCGACGACGGCCGCAACATCGTGATCCGCCCGCTCGCGTACTGTGCCGAAGCCGATCTCGCCGAATACGCCGAGCTTCGCGGCTTTCCGATCCTGCCGTGCAATCTCTGCGGCTCGCAGGAGAACCTCGAGCGCAAGAACGTCAAGGCGATGCTGGCCGAGTGGGAACGGAAACATCCGGGCCGCGTCGAGACGATCTTCCGCGCAATCGCGAACGTCATGCCCTCGCAGCTGGCGGATACGAAGCTGTTCGACTTCGCCGGGCTCGACGGCGATCGATCGCATGCCGACGTGCACGCATGGCTCGCGGATTCGGATTCGTCGGACGCCGTGCCCGATTCGGGCTAGTCGTCCATCCCGACCCATCATCCGTCGTCCCCGCGAAAGCGGGAACACAGCGACTTTCGCTTCGAAAGCACTGGATCCCCGCCTTCGCGGGGATGACGAGCCCAAAAGACTCCATCAGGAATCGCCGATGTTCTTCCGTAATCTCACGCTGTTCCGCTTCGCCGAAAAACTGCCGCGCTCGCTGAAGCATCTTGCTTCCGCGCTCGAAGAGCACCGCCTCCGCCCGCCCGGTCCGATGGAGCTCGCGACGCGCGGCTTCGTCTCGCCGTTCGGCCGCGACAGCGAAGAATTGACGCACCAAGTCGGTGCATTCATCCTGACGACGATCGGCGGCGAGGATCGGCTGCTGCCGAGCGTCGTCGTTAACGAAGAGCTCTCGGCGCGCATCGCGAAAATCGTCGCGAAGCAAGGCCGCCGCGTCGGCGGCAAGGAACGCAAGCAGCTGAAAGATGAGGTGATTTCAGAGCTGATGCCGCGCGCGTTCATCCGCCCTTCGCGGCTCGGCGCGTATCTTGACTCCGAAAACGGCTGGCTCGTGATCGATACCGCGAGCCGCAAGGCGGCCGAGGAAGCTCTCGATCAGTTTCGCACCGCGATGGGTCGTTTCCCGGCTGTGCCGGCAGCTCCCGAAAATTCGCCGAGAACGGTAATGACGGAGTGGCTGATCCATGGCAAGCTGCCGGCCGGTCTGGTTCTGGCCGACGAATGCGAGCTGCGCGATCCCGCCGAAGCCGGGGCCGTCGTCCGCTGCCGCCGGCAGGACCTTGAATCGGATGAAGTGCGGGAACATCTGAAGTCAGGCAAGCAGGTGTTCCAGCTCGGCTTGACGTTCGACGATCGCATCGATTTCGTGCTCGGCGAGGATCTCGTCGTGCGCAAGCTGCGCTTTCTCGACGTCGTCACCGAAGAGCTCGGCGACGACGTCCCGGAATCGGCCGCGGCCGAGCTCGACGCGAAATTCGCGCTGATGTCGCTGGAACTGAGACGCCTGATCGACAGGATGGACGCCTGGTTTGGATTGCCCCGGCCCGGAGACCGCGAATAGCGCTCCGGCCGGATCGCTGGAGAAGTGCCGTGGTGGATCTCGCGAACGATTATCTGGAACTCCCCACCGCGGCGGGCGAGAAGATCAAGGTGTTGCGCAAGAGTCATCCGCGAGCGCGGCGCCTCAGGCTCACGGTCACGTCCGGCGGCGCGCGCGTCACGTATCCCGAAGGCACGCATCCGGCGCAGGTCGTCGCGTTCCTGCGCAAGCACGGCGAATGGCTGGAAAGAAAGCTCGACGAGCTTTCGCTCGGTTCCGCGCCGCCGGCGCTGAAGGTCGGCGCGGCGACGGTCATTCCGCTCCGTGGCGAGACGACGCGTCTTTCGTGGCGCGACGGTCCGTATCCGCACATCGAGCTCAACGGCGATCGGCTGGTACTGACGCTGCCGCGCCCGCACGGCAAGGCGACGCTGCCGGCCGCGCGCGCGCTGCTCCGCTCGTATCTCGAAGCGCAGATCCGCCGCGACGTCAGCCGTTACCTCGCGCGCTATTGCCCCGAGCTCGGCCGCGCGCCGACGGCGGTGAAGCTGCGTCCTTTGAAGAGTCTCTGGGGCAGCCTCGATACGCGCGATCGCGTCATGCTCGATCTCGCACTCGCGCTCGCGCCGCCCGCGGCGCTCCGCTACGTCGTCGTGCACGAGCTTTGTCACCTTCGCATCCGCAGCCATTCGAAGCGGTTCTGGGTGCTGGTCGAGACGCTCTATCCCGAATGGCGCGAGCAGCGCGACTGGCTGCGCGTGCACGGACAGGCGCTGAAGGCCGAGCTGGCGCGTCTGATCCAGGCGTAGCGTTGCTCTTTCCCCTCTCCCGCGTGCGGGAGAGGGCTAGGGTGAGGGCAAGCTTGGTTCGCCGCTCCATCCGGAGCCCGCCGCAAGAAAGCGCCCGATGATCTCGAACACCGTGCGCGGCGATTCGAGATGCAGATGATGATGCCCCGCGACGCGCACGACCTCGATGCCCGCAACCTGCGCAGCGCGCTCACGCATCATCGCCTCCGGCAGATAGCTCGTCGCCGGGTCTGCGAGAATCAGCAACGTCGGTGCGCGAATTCCGCTCAGCATCGCGAGCACCTGCGCTTCGGAATAGCGCTGCGCGCTCGTCAGCGTCAGGCGCGGATCGCTCGACCAGACGTAGCCGCCTTCGATTTTCTCGACGCCGCGCTCGACGAGAGCCCGCGCGACATCGCGCGAAAATCCGCTCGCCATCGAGCGCGCCTCGATCGCCGCATCGAGATTGCGAAACACGCGGAGCGCGCGCCGGTTCGCGAATGCGGCGCGCTCGTCGAGCCCGCGTTTCAGTTGCGCGAGCGTGCCTTCGGGCGAAACGTTCAAGGGTCCGAGCGCTTCGATCAGGAGCAGTGCCTCGACGCGCTCCGGATAAGCCGCCGCGAAGAGGCTGGCGAGCGTCCCGCCAAGCGAATGGCCGAGCAGGGTCACGCGAGGCCAGCGGAAATGATCGAGCGTCGCGCGAAGATCGTCGAAATAATCGACGTAGTGATACCAGGCGCCGGCCGGCAGATGCGATGAACGTCCGTGGCCGCGAAGATCGATTGCGACGACGTAATGTTCTTTCGCCAGCAGCGGCGCGATCGCGGAAAAGCTGCCCGCGTTGTCGAGCCAGCCGTGCAGCGCGAGCATTGGCCGGCGAGCCGGATCGCCCCACGCGAGCGCCGCGAGAGTTCGATCCGCAAGCTCGATCCGCAATTCCTCAGCGTGATGCATCGCGCATGTGCTCGGCGCGATCCCGCGCGGCCGCGCGTTGCGCCGCGGCGCGCGCGGCGTCCCACGCGGGATCGAACTCGGGCCAGCCCTGGCCGTTGCGGAGAATGAGCTCGGTGAGCGCGGCGACGTGATCCTCGCCCGCATTGAGCGCCGCGATGTAATCGAAGCGCTCGCCGCCGGCCGCGAGGAAATATTCGCGATTGCGGATCGCGATCTCCTCCAGCGTCTCGAGGCAATCGACCGCGAATCCGGGACAGAGCACCTGGACGTTCCGGACACCTTCCTGCGGCAGCCGGCGGAACACCTCGTCGGTGTACGGCGCGAGCCACGGCTCGCGGCCGACGCGCGACTGGAACGACACGATCACCTCGTCCTCGCGGAGATCGAGCCGCTCGCGCAGCGCGCGCGCGGTCGCCTGACACTGGCAGTAGTACGGATCGCCCTTGCGGAAATAGCGCTGCGGAATGCCGTGGAACGACAGCACGAGCCGCTCGGCGCGGCCGTGGACCTGCCAGTGCGACTCGACGCTGCGCGCCAGCGCCTCGATGTAGCGCGGCTCGGCGTGATAGTCGGCGACGAAGCGGAAATCGGGAACGAGACGCCAGCGCGCAAGCTCGGCGCCGACCGCGTCCTGCGCCGAGGCGATCGTCGTGCCCGAATACTGCGGAAAGAGCGGCAGCACGATCAGCCGCCGCAGGCCGGCATCTGAAAGTTCGCGGAGCACGGCGGCGATCGACGGCTTGCCGTAGCGCATTGCTGCGCGGACGAGGATCGGTCCGGGCCGCTCCGCCGCGATCCTCCGCTGCAGCGCGGCCGCGAGCGCCTCGGTGCCGGTCAGTAGCGGCGATCCGGCCGGCGTCCAGATCTTCTCGTAGAGCTTCGCCGAGCGAGCCGGCCGCACGCGGAGAATGATCCCGTGCAACACGAGACGCCAGATCCAGCGCGGCAGCTCGACGATGCGAGGATCGGACAGGAATTCGGCGAGGTAGGCCCGGACGGCCTTCGGCGTCGGCGCCTCGGGCGTCCCGAGATTGACCACGAGGACGCCGGCGGCGGCCGGGCTGCCGTGGCGGTAGTCGGCCTGTCCTAGGTAGGCGGGCATGGGCTGGATCGGGCTGCGGGGTCGGCCTAACGTTTCGCGCCGGGGCCGCCGGACGCATCCGCGACGCTCGTCACGGTGCGGCCACGGCCGGGTTTGTCGGGTCCGGAATTGCTTGCTAGACTCGGGTCGGCTATCGCGGACCACCGCGAAGCCGACGATTACCTAATAACGATAACACGCCGCCATGCGCACACTTGCCTGCCTAGTTGCAGCAGGGATGCTTAGCCTTTCCGCGTCGGGAGCGCGCGCGGAAACGATGGCCTATGGAGAGGCGTTCGACACGCTCTATCAGTTCGGTCTGACGAGCCATACGGCCACGGCAGTCGGCAGCGCCGGGCGTTACGGTGGCCAGACGATCGCGAATCTCAGCGGACTCAGCTACACGCCCGATGGCGACACGCTCTATGCGGTCGCCGGCGGCATGAACTCGCTCGCGCGGATCGATACCAGGACCGGGGCGGCTAGCATCGTCGGCATGTTCGGCCTCGCCGGTCAAGGCGATCCGCACCGCAACGACGCGCTCGACCTCGGCATGACGTTCGGCTGCGATGGCACGCTCTGGCTGGTTTCGGCCTACGCCGGGAAGGTCTGGACCGTCGATGCCTCGAACGGCGCTACCGAAGCCGTCGGCTCGACCGGCCACACGATCACCGGCCTCGTGGCCTACGGCAATCTGCTCTACGGCGCCGGCGGACGCGGCGACAACAGCTTTTATCGCATCGACACCGAAACCGGCGAGGCCGTCCGCATCGGCGATTTCGGCGACGATCGCTGGATCAATTCGGTGTCGATGAGCTTCGACGCGGCCGGCAAGCTGTGGGCGGTCCTGAACTACGTGCCGCCCGCGCCGGGATCGACGACCGTGCCCGACTGGGCCGATCTCGCGACGATCGATGTCACGACTGGCAAGCTCACGATCGTCGGACCGATCACCGGCCCGGAATCGCTGCGTCAAATCGGCATGAAAGGCTTCGCGATCGGACCGCCGCGCTGCGTCGCCGGCGGGCCTTCGCCGGTCGGTGCGCCGGTCGGCACTCCGCCGTGGCTCCTCGCGCTCGCCGGCCTTCTCGTCGCGGCAACCGCGGCCGCGCTGCGGCGCCGTTCGCTCCACTGAGCAACGCGAGGCGAGTCATCCCTGCTTCATCGGCAGCTCAGCCGGGGCTGCTAGTTTGTCAGCACCGCAACGGCATTTTCTGGAGTTCTGCCCGATGAAATCCCGCCTGCTCGCGCTGGCCCTCGTCCTCTTTGCCGCGATCGCGCTTCCGGCGACGGCCGGCGAAGCGGAGAACAAACGCGCCGAAAACGCCGTGCGCGTGCTGAAAGAGATCATGATGGCGCCGGACAAGGCGATCCCGAAAGATCTCCTCGAGAACGCGCATGCGATCGCCGTGATCCCGGACGTCATCAAGGCCGGCTTCGTCGTCGGCGGACGCCACGGCGACGGACTGATCTCGGTGAAGACGCGCGATGGCACCTGGTCGAACCCGAGCTTCATCGGCCTCACCGGCGGCAGCTTCGGCTTCCAGGCCGGCGTCTCGTCTACCGATGTCGTGCTCGTGTTCCGCACGCAGCGCGGCGTCGATTCGATCGTCCACGGCAAGTTCACGCTTGGCGCCGACGCGTCGGCGGCGGCAGGTCCGGTCGGCCGCTCGGCGCAGGCCTCGACCGATGCGCAGCTCAAGGCCGAGATCTATTCGTATTCGCGCGCCCGCGGCCTCTTCGCCGGCGCAGCGCTCGACGGCACCGCGATCTCGATCGACAACGACGCGAACCAGGCCGTCTACGGCGAAGGCGTGACCGCGCGCCGCATCTTCGAGGGCGGCGTTTCCAACGTGCCGAACGCCGTGGTCGATTTCCGCGACAGGCTGGAGGAGTACACTTCGGAGTAAGCGAAGGCGGGATGAGGGACGAGGGGCGAGGGCGCATTTCCGGGCGTTCGGATCTGAGCCCTCGTCCCTCATCCTTCGTCTTTCGCCCCTTTTCTCCGTTTCGAGGTACAGGCAATGGGCGGTCTTTCCATCTGGCACTGGCTACTGTTCGCGCTCATCGTCGCGCTCGTGTTCGGCACGAAGAAGCTGCGCAACGTCGGCGAGGATCTCGGCGCCGCAATCAAGAGCTTCAAGAAAGGCATGGCCGAAGGCGAGGAAAAGCCGCAGCTCAAGGCCGACGCTCCGGCGCCATCGCCGGGACAGACGACGGCCGGCGAGACGAAGGCCGATCGCGCAGATTCTTGATGGCAAGTCCTGACGAGATTTCCTGACCGCGATGTTCGACGTCGGTTTCAGCGAGATCGCGCTGGTCGCGGTCGTCGCGCTGCTCGTGCTCGGTCCCGAGAAGCTTCCGGGCGTCGCGCGCACGGTCGGCGCGCTCGTGCGTCGCGCGCGCTCGAGCTGGCAGAACGTCAAGAGCGAGATCGAGCGCGAGCTCGCCGCCGACGAGCTCAAGAAGAACCTCGAGGAAGCGCGCCGCGCCGCCGATATCGGGCCGGACGTGCGCAAAACCGCGGCCGACATCGAGAAATCCGCCAGGACCGAAGATTCGACCTCGCATGGCGGAACCTGATCCCGAAGGCGGCAGCGAGCAGTCGTTCCTGTCGCACCTGATCGAGCTGCGCGAGCGGCTCCTGAAGGCCGTCGCGGCGGTGCTCGTGATCCTCGTCGCGCTGATCCCGATCGCGAACAAGCTCTACGGCTGGCTCGCGCTGCCGCTGATCAAGCATCTGCCGCAGGGCGGCACGATGATCGCGACCGAGGTCGCCTCGCCGTTCCTGACGCCAATCAAGCTCGCGTTCTTCGTCGCGCTGATCCTCGCGATGCCTGTCATCCTGTACCAGCTCTGGGCCTTCGTCGCGCCGGGGCTGTACCGGCACGAGAAGCGTCTCGCGCTGCCGATCCTCGTGTCGGCGATGGTGCTGTTCTACGTCGGCTGCGCGTTCGCGTATTTCCTCGTGCTGCCGGCCGTGTTCGCGTTCATGACGAGCGTCGCGCCGGCCGGCGTCGCGGTCATGCCGGACATCGGGCGGTATCTCGATTTCGTGCTCGTGCTGTTCCTCGCGTTCGGCCTCTGCTTCGAGGTACCGGTCGTCCTGATCATCCTGGTCGCGCTCGGCGTCGTGACGCCGGCGCAGCTCGTCAAGAGCCGCGCCTATGCGATCGTCGGCGCGTTCGGCGTCGCCGCCGTGCTGACGCCGCCGGACGTGCTCTCGCAGACGATGCTCGCCATCCCGATGTGCCTTCTCTACGAGCTCGGCATCATCGGGGCGCGCACGCTCGCCCGAAGACCCGACCCGGCCGAAACCGATTCGCGTCCCGCCGCCTAGGCCGGCGGCGTCGGAGCCGCGACCGCCGTGGCGGCACCGCCGAACACCTCTCTCCATGCGAGAAGCTGCCCGCAGGCGAACGCGGGCGACGCGACGGTGAAGAGCGCGAGCCAGCCGAGCAGCGGCACCAGCATCAGCACGATCGAGAGCACGGCGAACGCGACGAAGAACACGACGCCGAACACGAGGAACGCGCCGAGATTGGCGATGCAGGCGTCGAAACTCTCCTTCATCGCCGCGAACGGCTCGGCCCCTGCCAGCATCACGCGCGGAACCGCGAAGAACTGTAGCGCGTAGATCGCAAGCGACACCGCGAGGGCGACGAGGCAGAGCACGAGCACGCCGCCGCCGAGCGCCCCTGCACCGAAACCGTGCCCGGAGCCGGCCGCCGCGAGGCCGCCGCCGATCAGCGCGCCGATGCCGAACACGAACGCGAACACGAGCAGTACGGCGCCGCCGACGATAGACGGCAGGCAGAGCAGCAGCATCGGCCCGATCTTGCCGGGCTCCTGGAACGCGCGGAAAAGATGCGCGATCTCGGCCTTGCGGCCCTCCGATTCCTCGCGCGCG
>DASZWL010000117.1:0-5079 GCA_035546695.1 Rhodanobacteraceae bacterium
GCGCCGTGGGGATGGACCAACAAGACGATCAGGATCCGCACCGCCGACGATCGCGAAACGGAGACGACGATCCGCGTCGGCTTCATCGGCTTCACGCCGCCGAACATCATGCAGTGGGACCAGCGCAACCTCGAAGGCAAGGTCTACACGAAAGGGCTCGTCGAAGCGGCTCGTCAATTCCTGCCCGAGCTTCGCAAGCAGAACGTCGATCTCGTGATCGCGATCTCGCACGGCGGCATCGACGTCTCGCCGTACGGCACGATGATGGAGAACGCGAACTGGTATCTCGCCGCCGAGCCCGGGATCGATGTGCTGCTGCTCGGCCATTCGCACGCGGCGTTTCCCGATCCCGGCAATCCGAAATCGCGCTATGCCAATCTTCCGGAAGTCGACAACGCGCGCGGCTTCGTGCGCGGCAAGCCGGCCGTCATGGGCAACTACTGGGGCAAGAGCCTCGGCGTCGTCGATCTCGCGCTCGTGCGCCGCGACGGCCGCTGGCAGATCGACGATTCCGCGACGCATTCCGAAGTACGCGACATCCGCAAGGCGGACGGAAGCTACGTCGCGCCGGATCCCGAGATTGCAGCGCTCGTCGCGCCGGTCCACGAGGCGACGATCGCGTACGTTTCGACGCCGATCGGCGAGAGCGATTTCCCGATGACGACGTATTTCGCCGATGTCGGCGACGTCAGCGCGCTGGAGCCGGTCAATCTTGCGCAGCGCGAATACGTCGAGTGTTACATCGCGCAGAACGCGCCCGAGCTCGCCGGTCTCCCAGTGCTCTCGGCCGCGGCGCCGTTCAAGGGCGGCTTCGGCGGCCCGACCGATTACACGGACATCGCCGCCGGCCCGCTCGCGATCCATGACGCGGCCGATCTCTATCTCTATCCGAACACGCTGACCGTCGTGAAGATCGACGGCGCGACATTGAAAGGCTGGCTCGAACGCTCGGCCGGCCGCTTCAACCGCATCGATCCCGCGAATCGCGAGCCGCAGGAGCTCGTCAATCGCAAGTTCCCGAGCTACAACTTCGACGTGATCCAGGGCGGCGTCACGTACGCGATCGACGTGACGAAACCCGAAGGCGAGCGCATCGTCGATCTGCGCTACGAGGACAAGCTGGTCGATCCGGCGCAAAGCTTCGTCGTCGTGACGAACAATTACCGCGCGAGTGGCGGCGGACGCTTTCCGGGACTCGACGGATCGAACATCGTGATCTCCGCGCCGGACGCGAACCGCGACGTGCTCATCGCGTGGGTGCGCGAGCGGAAGCGCCTCGCGCGCGAGACGGACGGATCGGATCGCAACTGGCGCTTCGCTTCCGTGCATACGAAAGGTCCGGTCGTGTTCGTTTCCGCGGCGGGCAAGATCGATCTCGCAAGGGCCGTGGGTCTCGGCGTGCGCTGGATCAGGGACAACGGCGACGGCTTCGCGACGTACGAGGTCGATTTCGCTGCAAAGCAGCACGCGAAGCGGCGGCGTTGACGATTCTGAGATCGACAAGCGATGAGCACTCGCCTCTCCCGCTTGCGGGAGAGGCCGCGCCGAAGGCGCGGGTGAGGGCCGGCGCGGTTCGAAGTTCCGCCGAAGCGTCGAACCCGCTTGCCCTGACCCTGCCCTCTCCCACGAGCGGAAGAGGGGAAAACATGGCGGCGCCGACGCACTCCCGAGCCGCGTGATGTAAATTCACTCGACGCATCCCTTCGGAGCCTTCGATGTCACGCTTCGCTCTCGCGCTGTCGCTCTCGCTTTCGATCTTCCTCGTCGCCTGCAATTCCGAAGCGCCGCCGCCGGCCGAGAAGCCCGCACCGGCGCCGGTCGCGGCCGAGCCGCCGGCGCCGAGTGCCGACGAGCAATTCGCCGATCTCTCCAAGCGCTGGCTCGACGGCATGCTGAAACTCAGCCCCGTCACGGCGACGCAGGTCGGCGATCATCGCTTCGACGGCGATCTCGACGATCTTTCGGCCGAGGGCCGCCAGCGCGGGCTCGATTTCTCGAAAGGCATGCTCGCCGAGCTCGAAAAGATCGATCGCGCGAAGCTCTCGCGAGAGAACCAGGTCGATTACGGCATGCTGCGCAATCAGCTCCGCTCGGACATCTGGAGCACCGAGACGCTGCAAGGCTGGGCCTGGGATCCGACGTTCTACAGCCAGATCGCCGGCGGCGCGCTCTACTCGCTGATGGCGCGCGAGTTCGCGCCGCTGCCGGATCGCCTTCGTTCCGCGACATCGCGCATGGAGAAACTGCCGGCGCTGTTCGAGCAAATGCACGCGAATCTCGATCCGGCCCGCGTGCCGAAGATCCACGCCGAAACGGTCGCGAAGCAGAACAAAGGCGTCCTGAGCCTCGTCGACGGCCTGATCATGCCGCACGCGAAAGAGCTGCCGGACGCGGACCGCGAGAAGCTCGAAGCCGCGGCGGCGGCACTGAAGAAGGCCGTCGACGACAATCAGACCTGGCTCGACAAGACGCTCGTGCCGAACGCGAAGGGCGATTTCCGTATCGGCGAGAAACTCTACGATCAGAAGCTCGCGTTCGCGCTGAACTCGCCGCTCACACGCCAGGAAATCAGGAAGCGCGCGGAAGACGCGCTGGAATCGACGCGCACGGCGATGTACGCGATCGCGCGCCAGGTGCTCGCCGGCAAGCCGAAGGCGCCGCCGACGCCGGAGAATCCGAGCGAGGATCAGAAGCAGAAGGCGATCCAGGCCGCACTCGAGCTTGCATACGCCGAGCGGCCGGCGCGCGACAAGGTCATCGAGACCGCGCAAGCGGCGCTCGCGAACGCGACCGATTTCGTGCGCGCGAAGAACCTGATCACGCTGCCGGATGCGCCGGTCAAGGTCATCACGATGCCGGAGTTCCAGCGCGGCGTCGCGCTCGCGTATTGCGATCCGCCCGGCCCGCTCGACAAGGGTCTCGATACGTTCTACGCGGTCTCGCCGATTCCGGACGACTGGACGAAGAAACAGGTCGATTCGTTCCTGCGCGAATACAACACGCGCTCGATCAACGAGCTCACGATCCACGAAGCGATGCCGGGCCATTACGTGCAGCTCTGGCACTCGAACAAGTATCCGTCGGTGCTGCGCGCGGTGCTGTACTCGGGATCGTTCGTGGAAGGCTGGGCCGTCTACGCCGAGAAGGTCATGGCGGACGAGGGCTATCTCGACGGCGATCCGCTCTATCGGCTGATCCATCTCAAGTGGGACCTCCGCACGATCGCGAACGCGATCCTCGATCAGGCGATCCACGTCGACGGCATGAGCCGCGACGATGCGATGAAGCTGATGACGGTCAAGACGTTCCAGGAAGAACGCGAGGCGGCCGGCAAGTGGGTGCGCGCGCAACTGACTTCGGCGCAGCTGCCGACGTATTTCGTCGGCTGGCAGGAGCATCTCGATCTTCGCAAGGAAGTCGAGCAGCGCGAGGGCGACAAGTTCGACCTCAAGGCGTATCACGACAAGGTGCTGTCGTTCGGCTCGCCGCCGGTGCGCTACGTGCGCGAGTTGATGCTCGACCAGCCGATCGACTGAACGATCCCTCGTCCACGCTCTTTCCGCGAAAGCGCTCCACTCCGTCATCCCGGCGAAAGCCGGGATCCATTTTGCTCTTTCTCGTCCGCGCGACGCTGGAAGAAATCAAAAATGGATCCCGGCTTTCGCCGGGATGACGATCATGTGGTGTTTGCCGCGGGTAGCGTTGGCGAAACGACGTTGACGAAAGGCGCTGGGTCCCCGCTTTCGCGGGAACGACGAGTCTGAGTTGCGCCTTCGCGGTACGACGAATCTGATTACTTCACGGTGATCGTGATCTTCTTCGACACGATCGGCGGGTCGAACTGCCGGTGCGCGGTATCGCCGAAGTCGAGTTGCAACGTGTGCGTGCCGGGCGAAAGATGGATCGTGTCCTCGGTCTGCGCCTTGCCGTAATGCTTGTGCGTCGCGTCCGCCGGGATCGGCTCGTCGAGCGGCGGCAACCCGGTTGCGTCGATCAGAAGATGATGATGTCCGCTCTCTGGCGTCGGATCGCCGGCCGGCTTCAGCGCGATGCCTTCGACGCCGAACTTGACCGTGACGTCCTGGCCGACCGTCGCGCCGTCTTTCGGCGAGAGGATCTCGACCTTTGCGCCCGGCGGCGCCTTCGGGCGCGCGGATGTCGCCGCATCGTTCGCGACGGCGAAGCCGCTGCCGATCAGCAGCAACGTAACGAGCAGCGATTTCGTCGTTTTCATGGCGGCCTCCTGCGTGAGATGCGAGGATCATAACGCCGCGAACGCTGACCCGATTGTTAATTCTGGCCCGAGCCCCATGTAAAGCCGCGTTCCATGTCCGAGCCCGCCGCCCCGCCTGCCAGCATCGTCGCCGTGTTCCGCCGCCTCTGGCCCGAGGTGTGGCGGTATCGCGTGCGCGTCGGCGTCGCGCTGCTCTTCCTCGTCGCGGCGAAGCTCGCGAACATCGGCGTGCCGGTCGTCCTGAAGGAGCTCGTCGACGCGCTCGACATCGCGCCGAAGCCGCTGCTCGTGCCGCTGCTGATGCTGGTCGCGTACGGCGCGCTCCGCCTTTCGGCGTCGCTGTTCCAGGAATTGCGCCAGATCGTCTTCGCGCGCGTGCTCGCGCGCACGTCGCGGCGCATCACGCTGCGCGTGTTCGAGCATCTACACGCGCTGTCGCTGCGCTTCCATCTCGACCGGCGCACCGGCGGCGTCGCGCGCGACGTCGAGCGCGGCATGACGGCGACGAGCGACCTCCTCGACTGGACGATCTATACGATCCTGCCGACGCTGCTCGAAGTCTCGATCGTCTGCGGCATCCTGATCGTGCGCTACGACTGGTCGTTCGCGGCGATCACGCTCTCGACGCTCGTCGTCTATATCGCATTCACGTTTTCGGTCACCGAGTGGCGCCTGCGCTACTACCGCGCGGCGAACGCGGCCGACACCGAGGCGAACGCGCACGCGGTCGATTCGCTCTTGAACTACGAGACTGTCAAGTACTTCGGCAACGAGCGCCACGAGTTCGCGCGCTACGACGGCAGCCTCGTCAAGCTCGAGGAAGCGACCGTCAAGAGCCTGAAGAC
>DASZWL010000118.1:0-5717 GCA_035546695.1 Rhodanobacteraceae bacterium
ACCGAGAGCTCGAACGAGGAGGAGCTCGCATTCCGCGGCGCACGGCGGCACGTGCGCCGGCTGCGGCGGACTTCGCGTGCGGCGCTGCCTTCGCGAAAGACCGAAGACGATCGCCGTTCCGACTGGCGCGTGAAGGTCGGCCAGCGCGGTTCGCTCGCGTCGCTCCACTTCAAGAGTTTCGAGCCGGCGCCGCTCGGCGAAGACGAAGTGCGCATCGACGTGCGCGCGGCGAGCCTCAACTTTCGCGACGTCATGCTCGCGGTCGGCGGCATTCCGGGGCTCGAGCACGAGCTTTCGTTCGGACACCAGCGCATGGGCAGCGATTGCGCCGGCGTCGTCGTCGCATGCGGCGCCGGCGTCGATCGTTGCCGCGTCGGCGATCGGATCATCGCGATGGCGGCAGGATCACTCGCCTCGACGACGATCACGCCGCAGGCGCTCGTCGCACCGCTGCCGCCGCATCTCGATTTCGCGTCGGCGGCGAGTCTCCCGACGGTTTACCTGACGGCGTGGTACGCGCTCGTACATCTCGCGCGGCTCCGGCGCGGCGAGCGCATCCTGATTCATGCGGCGACCGGCGGCGTCGGATTCGCGGCCGTGCAGATCGCGCGCCTTATCGGTGCCGAGATCTTCGCGACGGCAGGCAGCGATACCAAGCGCGCTTATCTGCGCGAACTGGGCGTCGCGCACGTCATGGATTCGCGCTCGCTCGTGTTCGCCGACGAAGTGCTCGCAACGACGGCGGGAGCCGGCGTCGACGTCGTGCTGAACTCGCTCGCCGGCGAAGCAATCGAGCGCGGCATCGCCTGCCTCGCGCCGTATGGCCGCTTCGTCGAGATCGGCAAGCGCGACATCTACGCGAACAGCACGGTCGCGCTGGCGCCGTTCCGGCGCAATCTTTCGTTCTTCGCAGTCGATCTCGATCGCCTTTGCGCCGAGCGTCCGGCCTTGATCGGCGAGATGCTCGACGAGCTCGCGCCGCATTTTGCGAGCGGCGCGCTCGTCGCGCCGCCGCTGCATCGCTTCGGATTCGATCGCGTCGAAGAAGCGTTCCGGCTCATGGCACAGGCGCGTCACATAGGCAAGATCGTGCTCGAGCGCGATCCGCAAGCGCCGCCGCCATTGCAAGACGACGATGTCGACACGAGCCTCCGCAAGGATGGCACGTATCTCGTGACCGGCGGTCTCGGCGGCTTCGGGCTCGAGATGGCCGCGTGGCTCGCGGCGAACGGTGCCGGCTGTCTCGCGCTCGCGGGACGGCGCGACCCTGACGAGCGCACGCGGCGCAGGCTCGATACGCTGCGCGTCGGGTGCCGTGTCGAAGTGCTGCGCTGCGATGTCGGCCGCGCCGAGGAGGTCGAGCATCTCTTCGCGCGCATCGACGCCGAAATGCCGCCGCTTCGCGGCGTATTCCACGCGGCGATGGTGCTCGACGACGGTCCGCTCGAAAACATGGATGCCGCGAGCCTCGAGCGCGTGCTCGCGCCGAAGGCGCTCGGCGCATGGTGGCTGCATGTGCACACGCGCGACCGCGCGCTCGATCACTTCGTGCTGTTCTCGTCGATCGCCGCGTTGCTCGGTAATCCGATGCAGGCGAACTACGGCGCGGCATGCGCATTCCTCGACGCGCTCGCCGAGCAGCGGCATCGCCAGGATCTGCCGGCGATCTCTATCAACTGGGGAGTGCTCGCCGGGGCCGGCTATGTCGCCGATCGTCCCGAGCTCGGCGCGTTTCTGGAGCAGCAGGGCTACGCGGCTTCGCCCATCGCCGAAGCGCTGCGCGCACTCGGCCTTGCGATGCGCAGTGACATACCGGAACTGATGGCGTCACGCGTCGACTGGCAGCGGCTGCGCGACTACTCGCTGCGCGCCGCCTCGTCGCCGCGCATCGCCGACCTCGTGCCGGCGGCCGAGACCGACGTGGCGGCAAGCGCAAGCGATGCGCTGGCCCATATCCTCGAAGCGTCTCCCGCGGAGCGGGGCGAGCGCACCGCTTCCTATCTCGCCGGGACGCTCGCGCGCATTCTCGGTTCTTCGCCCGGCGAGCTCGACGCGGAGCGGCCGCTCGATCAGCTCGGACTCGATTCGCTGCTCGCCGTCGAGCTGACGATGCGGCTCGCGAAGGATCTCGGCGTCGAGCTGCCCGTCATCACGCTGCTCGGCGGCATGACGATCGCACGCCTCGCTGGCGTCGTCGTCGAGAGGCTGCCTTCGGTGCACGTTGCGACCGCGTCGACCGTTCCCATCGCGCCAAAAATCGCGGCACCTGCTGATGCGCGAGGCATCGAAAGTGCCGCACGTTCCGGATCGTCACTCGGCGTCGCGACGGCTACCGCCGAGATTCCGGAGCCTCCGCCGCAGCGGATCGAGCAGGACATGAACGACGCGACCGCTCGCGAATGGACGCCGCTGCAACGCCTCGCGCGTGCCGTGAGCCGCGCTTCGCTGCATTGCGTCGGCGACATCGCGGTCGACGGACTCGAGCACGTGCCCGCCGAAGGCCCATGCATCATCGCGGTCAATCACCTCAGCATGGCCGACGTGCCGCTCGCGCTGAGTGTGCTGCCGCGCAAGGCGACGATGCTCGCGACGACGAAGCTCCGGCGCTCGCCGCTGCTCGACTGGCTCGTCGGCGGGGTCGGGCAGGCGATCTACGTCGAGCCGAACGATGCTTCTTCCGCCGCACTGGAATACGCGTTCGCGATCCTCGCGCGCGGCGGCATCGTCGCGATGTCGCCGGAGGGGACGCGCAGCCGCACCGGTCTCTTGCGCGGCAAGACCGGCGTCGCATGGCTCGCCGAGCGCGCAGGCGTTCCCGTGATTCCGTACGTCGCCTGGGGACAGGAGCGCTGGCGCGAACGCCTGCGGCAGTGGCGACGCATTCCGATTCGTGTGCGCGCCGGCGCGCCGGTGCCGCCGCCGCAAACGAAGGCTGGACCGTTGCGCCTCGTCGAGCACACGCGACGCATCATGCTCGCGATGGCCGAGCTGCTGCCCGCGGAATATCGCGGCGTCTATGCGAGCGGCGAAACACACGAACCGGAGGCCGAAACGACATGAAGTTCTCGCTGCTCGTCGAGGCCCAGCTGGCGCACGCGACGCCCGAGGCCGAGCGCCGCCTGCTCGCGGACATCGTCGAGCAGGCCGAGCTTGCCGATGCGCTCGGCTATCACGCGATCTGGGCGGTCGAGCACCACGGTCTCTACGAATATTCGCATTGCTCGGCGCCCGAAGTGCTGCTCGCATACATCGCCGCGCGGACGCGCCGGATCCGGCTCGGCCAGGCCGTCAGCCTGACGCCGGGCCGCTACAACCATCCGATCCGTGTCGCCGAGCGCGTCGCAACGCTCGACGTGCTCTCGGGCGGGCGCGTCAACTGGGGATCGGGCAAGAGCGCGTCGCGGACCGAGCAGGAGGCTTTCGAGATCGACCGCGCCACGCTCGATTCCGAGTGGCGTGAAGCGCTGGAAATGATTCCGCGCATGTGGCGCTCCGATCTCTTCGAGCACGACGGCGCGCACTACCACGTTCCGCCGATCGCGGTGATACCGAAGCCGGTGCAGCAGCCGCATCCGCCGATCTACATGGCCTGCTCGCGGCCCGAGAGCATCGTGCTCGCCGGCGAGCTCGGCATCGGATCGCTGAACTTCGCCGCGGGTCCGGATGCGCAGCTCGCCGACAACGTGCGGAACTATCGCGCGGCGATCGCGACGTCGAGCGTGCCCGAAAGCCGGCGCACGAACCAGTTCTGCTGCACGCCGGCGGCGCTCGTGCTCGAAAGCGACCGCGAAGCTTGCGAGATCGGCTTTCGCGGCGCGCGCTACCACCAGGAAGGACTCGCGACGTATTTCTTCTCGCCGCACAGGATCGTCGGATCGCCGGAGATCTCGTCGGCTCCGCTCGGCGCGGCGGAGCTCGACAAGGCGATGGCGGGCCGGCAGGCCGGTGGATCACTCAACTCCGTGATCGGCGATCCCGCGATGGCGCGCGCCAGTGTCGAACGCTTTCAGGCATGTGGCGTGGACGAGCTGATCCTCGTCATGCAGATGGGGACCGTGCCGCACGAAGCAGTCCTTCGCTCGCTTCGCGTATTCGCCGAGAAAGTCATGCCGCGTTTTCGTTGATGTGAGCGATATAGGAGGACTACAACTCTTGCTGCGCTGGGAGCACGAGTTAGCGCGGCATTGCGGCTGCCGGCGGCATCAGGTCCGACTTCGGCGGTACGACGATCCCGGGCGGAACTAAGCAGCAACTGATATACATGCGCCAAGCCGGTCGCAGAGAAGAGCAGCTCTCCCATGTAGTTCTTCCATTGAGCGGATCGCCAAGCATTTGCACAACGGGCACCGAACGCACTTACGAAGCCATGGGTTCGGGGACTACGTGGGCAGCAGGGGCAATCTATTGAATTAACTGGTGGCCAGGGACGGAATCGAACCGCCGACACGGGGATTTTCAGGCCAGCGGAACGCGATTTTTAACTCATTGATTTGCTTCGTAGCCGGCGAATCGGATCGAGCTAACGCTCTGTTTTTAGAGGACAAATCGGTGACAAATCACGTTGCCTCGGGGAAATTCGATCACCGTGACGCACGTTGCGTCACGGCTATTGGTCGGATACGAAACCCATGGCAAAAGTCAGAATCACGGACAAGCATCTTCGCTCGATGCAACCCCCGCCGCCCGGCAAGAACGCGATGGACTACGACACCGAGCTTCGCGGCTTCGCGGTACGCATCACGTCTTCCGGTGCGCGTACTTTCATTCTTTCGTACGCGTTCAAAGGCATCGAGAGGCGGTTCCCATTCGGTCGCTATCCGGCGATGTCCGCCGAGGCTGCTCGTCGTCGCGCGTTAGAGTTGCGTCGCGCTGTGGACTTGGGGGAAGACCCGGCAGGACAAAAGCAGCAGGAGGCGCGCGAGATGACAATGGGGCGCCTCGCCGAAAGGTATCTCTCAGAGCACGCCGTCAAGAAGAGATCTGAAGCCGAAGACAAACGTCGTGTCGAAAAATATGTTCTCAAGGCGTGGCGACACCGTCGCGTCAAGGACATTCGCCGCGCAGATGTCGACGAGCTGGTTAGCCCGATCGCGGCGCGTGGTGCGCCCTACGAAGCGAATCATCTTCTTGCGCTGGTTCGGAAGATGTTTAGCTTCGCCGTGGATAAGGGCGTTATCGATTTTCATCCGTGCCTTCGCATGCGTTCGCCAGGTCCCCCGAAGGCACGCCGTCGCGCGCTGACAGACGCCCGCGAACTCCGCGCATTTTGGCGCATCACCAGTGAGAGGCGAGTTTGGCGTCACCTCATGACCGAGACCGAAGCGGACTGCTTGCGATTCATGATCCTCACTGGGTGTAGGCCTAGCGAGGCGGCAGCGCTCCCGTGGTCGGAAATTGATATGACAGGTCGCAATTGGACGCTTTCCGCCGAAAGATCAAAGAACAAGCGACCCAACCTGATACCTCTCGTGGGTGAAGCCTTCGAAATCCTGGAAAGGCGGAAAAAGAACGGCGGAGCGCACGTTTTTGGTGGTGCGCGCAGTGCCCATCTCTCGGCCAATCGTCTCAGCATCGTCCTCCACGGCGTGCGCCTGGCACCAGTCCACCAGCGTCTGAGCGATCAGCTCCGGACCGTTGTCGCAGCGGATGGCGCGCGGCAGCCCGCGCCATTGCTTGAGCTGCTCGAACACGCGCACGACGCGCTCGGACGGGATCGA
>DASZWL010000119.1:0-5153 GCA_035546695.1 Rhodanobacteraceae bacterium
GAGCTTTATGCTCTATCAACCGTTCGGGTTCTCTCATCTAAAACCGCTGCCGCGACCCACGCTCTCCCTCGGTCTTTTTCACCTGGGGAATTTCGGTCTGCGGCTGCGGGTACTGCAAAAACAAACATACAAGGGGAAAGCTGAAGTCGTCTTGCCTTTGCGAGCAAAATGAAAAAAAGAAACGACGACGACCGCCTACGACTTCGCACGCTCACGAAACACGAGCGGCCTCGCCTCATCCTCAGCGACGCAGGAGGATGCGGCGCGCGCGGGAGGCGTCGGCGATCCGCACGCGCCGCAGGTCGAGCATCCGCTCGTGCCGCAGCCGCCCGACGACGCCTGCACGGGCCGCATCGAACGACCAAGCCGACGCAACCACACCGCATGAGCGGGACGTTCGAACCAGGCCGCGACGCCGGCTTGCACGCGGCGACTCGCGGTCGGCAAAAGGCGACGAGCGGCGTACCACGCGCTCCACGCGACGATCAGCGCGATCGCGAAGGCCTGCACGATCGCATACGTCTTCACGAGAAAGCCCTCGCGATCTGATACGTCAGGAGCGAAGCGAGATAGGCGAGCCCGAAGAGATAGCCTGCCGTGATCCAGACGTAGCGCCACGAATTCGTCTCGCGCCGGATCGTCGCGAGCGTCGAGATGCACATCGGCGCGTAGACGTACCAGAGAAGCAGCGACAGTGCGGTCGCGAGCGACCACTGCGACGCCACGATCGCCGGCAATCCGCTCTCGTTGCCCGAGAGCGCATAGACCGTCGCGAGCGAGGACACCGCGACCTCGCGCGCCGCGAGCCCCGGCACGAGCGCGATGCAGATCTGCCAGTTGAAACCGAGCGGCGTGAACACGTATTGCAGGAGATGGCCGATGCGGCCGGCGAGGCTGTAGTCGATCGCGGGTTCGGTCGCGCCGGCCGGCGGCGCGGGAAAGCTCGACAGGAACCAGAGCAGCACCGTCAGCGCGAGGATGATGCCGCCGACGCGCTTCAGGAAGATCATCGCGCGTTCCCACAATCCGATCGCGATGTCGCGCGGATGCGGGATGCGATACGAGGGCAATTCCATGAGGAGCGCGTGCTCGCTCTTGTCCTTGTTGAGCCGCTTCGCGATCCAGGCGACGGCGAGCGCGCTGACGATGCCGGCGACGTACAGCGTGAACAGCACGATGCCCTGCAGGTTGAAGGCGCCTGCGACCGTGCGCGCCGGGATGAATGCCGCGATCACCAGCGTGTAGACCGGCAACCGCGCCGAGCACGTCATCAGCGGCGCGACGAGGATCGTCGTCATGCGATCGCGCGGATCCTGGATGCTGCGCGTCGCCATGATGCCGGGAATCGCGCAGGCGAAGCTCGACAGCAGCGGAATGAACGAGCGCCCCGTCAAACCCGCCGCCAGCATCATGCGATCGAGCAGGAATGCCGCGCGCGGCAGGTAACCCGATTCCTCGAGCGAAAGGATGAAGAGGAACAGGATCAGGATTTGCGGCAGGAACACGAGCACGGCGCCAAGCCCGGCGAACACGCCGTCGACGAGAAGGCTCCGGAGCGCGCCGTCCGGCAGCAGATTCCCGACGAAGCCGCCGAGCGAAGCGATGCCGACGTCGATCGCATCCTGCAGCGGCGTCGCCCACGAGAACACGGCCTGGAAGATCAGGAACATCACGACTGCGAGCACGGCGAGCCCGAGTACCGGATGCAATACGATGCGGTCGATCGCATCGTCGGCGGCCGCCGTGCGCCGCGGCGCGCTGACGGTCGCATCGAGCAGCGCGCGGACTTCGGCGTGGAGATCGCCCGTTCCGACCGACGCCGGCGCAGGCGTCGGCAATTCGCGATCGATCCGCTCGACGAGCTTCGCGACGCCGCCGCGGCGCACCGCGATGGTCTCGACGACGGGCACGCCGAGCCGTTGCTGCAGAAGTGCCGTGTCGATGCGGATGCCGCGTCGCGCGGCGGCGTCCATCATGTTGAGCGCGAGCACGATCGGCCGGCCGAGCGCTTTCAGTTCGAGCACGAAGCGAAGATGGAGGCGCAGGTTCGTCGCGTCGGCGACGCAGACGATGAGATCGGGCACCGATTCGCCGGGATAGCGCCCGTAGCAGACGTCGCGCGTGATCGCCTCGTCTGGGCTCGCCGCGGCAAGACTGTACGCACCCGGCAGATCGAGCACGCGCACGCTGCGTCCGGACGGCGCCGTGTAGAAACCTTCCTTGCGCTCGATCGTGACGCCGGCGTAATTCGCGACCTTCTGCCGCGTTCCGGTCAGCTGGTTGAACAGCGCGGTCTTGCCGCTGTTCGGATTGCCGACGATCGCGATGCGCAGCGCAGCGGCCGACGCGTTCATGCAGCACCTTCGGGCAGCAGCGTCACGCGCGCGGCCTCGGCACGGCGCAGTGCGAAGCGCGTGAAGCCGATCTGGATCAGCAGCGGATCGCCGCCGAGCGGACCCTGCGCAACGACGCGTATCGGCTCGCCGCGCACGAATCCGAGCTCGCGCAGTCGTCGCGCGATCGGATCGTTCGGGTTGGCGTCTTCGACTTCGTTGATCACCGCGGTAGCGCCCATCGCGAGTTCGGACAGCCGCACTGGCATAGACCACACGCAAATAAGAATGGTTCGCATTATATGCTGAATAGGGCTGCATGGTGCGATTCGCGTTCCGCTTTCCCCGGTTTGCCCGATGCCAGCGGCCGAAAATCGCCGTCCCTGCCAGACGGAGTCCCTTCGGAGCCCCTGATCTATGATCGGTTCCAATCTCCCTGGAACGAGCCCGATGAGCGAATCGATTCTCGTCACGCGAAATGGCCCCGTCGCCGAGATCCGGCTGAACCGGCCGAGCGTGCACAACGCGTTCGACGACGCGCTGATCGCCGATCTGACCGCCGCGCTCGTCGACTGCGAGCTCGACGCGAACGTCCGCGCGGTCGTGCTGACCGGCGCGGGCCCGACATTCTCGGCGGGCGCCGACCTCAACTGGATGCGCGGCATGGCGCGCGCGAGCGAAGCCGCCAACCGCGAGGACTCGCTCCGGCTCGCGGCGCTGATGCGCACGCTCTGCTTCCTCGACAAGCCGACGATCGCTCGCGTCAACGGCGCCGCGTACGGCGGCGGCGTCGGGCTCGTCGCATGCTGCGATATCGCGATCGGCGTCGACGGCGCGAAGTTCTCGCTGAGCGAGATCAAGCTCGGGCTCGTACCGGCCGTGATCTCGCCGTACGTCGTCGCCGCGATCGGGCTGCGTCAGGCGCGGCGCTACTTCGTCACCGGCGAAGTGTTCGATGCCGCAATCGCCGCGCGCATCGGCCTCCTGCACGAAGCCGCCGCGGCGGACAAGCTCGACGAGACCGTCGCGCGCGCGATCCACCTGCTCGGCCGCGGAGGTCCCGTCGCGCAGGGCGAGGCCAAGCGGCTCGCGCTCCGCGTCGCCGGCATGACGCGCGAATCGGCCGAACGCATCGACGCCGACAACGCCAACCTCATCGCGCAGCTGCGCGTCTCCGACGAGGGCCAGCGGGGCCTCGCCGCGTTCCTCGACAAGCGTGCACCGGACTGGGTGCGGGAGTAGTCGTCATGCTCGATCACATCGGAATTTCCGCTTCGGACTATCGCAAGAGCCGCGCGTTCTACGTCGACGCGCTGATGCCGCTCGGCATCGACATCGTCATGGAGGTGACGCGCGAGGAGACCGGCGGCTACGAAGGCGTCGGCTTCGGCACGGACCGGAAACCGTGGTTCTGGATCGGCGCCGACGGAAAACCGGGCGGCGGCACGACGCACATCGCGTTCGCGGCCGATTCGCGCGCGGCGGTTGATCGCTTCTACGCGGCCGCAATCGCCGCCGGCGGACGCGACAACGGTCCGCCCGGGCTTCGCACGGATTACCATCCGGATTACTACGCCGCGTTCGTGCTCGATCCCGACGGCAACAACGTCGAAGCAGTCTGCCACGCGCCGGCCTGACGCTCGCGGGGCGACAGCGCCGCGAGGCCAAGCGATAATCAGCGCAAGCCCACGCGCCGACGGATCGCACTTGAGCCTCTTCCAACGCGTCCTGATCGCCAACCGCGGCGAGATCGCCTGCCGCATCATCCGCACCTGCCGCCGGCTCGGCATCGGCAGCGTCGCCGTGTATTCGGAAGCCGACGCGACCGCGCAGCACGTACGGCGCGCCGATCTCGCGCTGCCGATCGGCGGACCGCGACCTCAGGACAGCTACCTTCGCGCCGACGCGATCATCGAAGCGGCGCAGCGCTCCGGCGCCGAAGCGATCCATCCGGGCTACGGTTTCCTTTCCGAGAACGCCGACTTCGCCGATGCGGTCGAGCGCGCCGGGCTTCGCTTCATCGGCCCGTCGTCGGCGTCGATGCGGCGCATGGGCTCGAAAGCCGGCGCCAAGGATCTGATGGCGAGCCGCGGCGTGCCGGTCGTGCCGGGCTACACCGGCGAGGATCAGGACGCGAAGCAACTCGCGCGCGAAGCCGAGCGCATCGGCTTTCCGTTGATGATCAAGGCCGCGCACGGCGGCGGCGGAAAGGGCATGCGCATCGTGCGCACCGCGACGGAATTCGCGGCGAATCTCGAGAGTTGCCAGCGCGAGGCGAAGAACGCGTTCGGACGCGATCGCGTGCTGATCGAGCGCTACATCGAGCAGCCGCGCCACATCGAGTTCCAGATCTTCGGCGACACGCACGGCAATATCGTGCATCTCAACGAGCGCGAATGCTCGGCGCAGCGGCGCTATCAGAAAGTGCTCGAGGAGACGCCCTCGCCGTTCCTGACGAGCGAGCTTCGCGAGCGCATGGGCGAAGCGGCCATCGCGGCCGCGCGCGCGCTCGATTACGTCAATGCCGGAACGGTCGAGTTCATCGTCGGCGCTGGCGGCGATTTCTACTTCATGGAGATCAACACGCGCCTTCAGGTCGAGCATCCGGTCACCGAGATGACGCTCGGGCTCGATCTCGTCGAGCTTCAGCTTCGCGTCGCGGCGGGCGAATCTCTCCATGACCTCCTCGCCCCGAAGCTCTCCCCTTCAAGGGGAGGGTTGGGTGGGGATGGTGTCCGCGCCGCGAACGGTCATGCGATCGAGCTGCGTCTCTATGCCGAGGACCCCGCGCAGAACTTCCTGCCGGGCTCGGGCACGCTG
>DASZWL010000120.1:0-4553 GCA_035546695.1 Rhodanobacteraceae bacterium
CGTGATCAGCGCCCGCGCGCGCAGCGCCGCGTCGCGCTTCGGATCGAGCTTGTCGATCAGCGCGAGGAGACGCCTCTCGACCGCGTCGTACTCGCCGGCGCGCAGCTCGATCTGCGCCATGCGCTGCTGCACCGGCGGCGCGTCTCGCAAGGACGCCGGCGCGGCTTCGATTAAATGTCGCGCCTCGTCGAGCTGATCGGCGAGCATCGCGGCGCCGCTGCGCTGCAGGAGATCGGTGAGCTCGGGCGAGCTTGTGGCATCCGCAGCGCCCGGACGATGGCCGAGCTTGACGAGCAACCGGTTCGTCGCCTCGCGCGCGGCCGCGATCGGATCGGCCGCTTCGGCTTCGACGGTCGCCGTCTGCTGCATGCCGGCCGCGTCGAGCTCGACGCGCCAGCGGTCGCGATCGGCACGGACGCGCGGCAGCACGCGCAGCGTCGCGATCTGTCTCAACGCGGGATCGGCGAGCAGCGCGTCGCCGTCGGCGTTCGTACGCTGGCGCAGCAGCGCGACGACGCTCTCGCTCGGCGCCGTCGGCAGCGCGCCGCTTCGCAACTGGTTCGCGACGAGATCCATGATGCCGAAGCGCAGCCATCGCCATTCCGGCGCGGCCTCGATCTCCGCCGGCAAAACGAGTGCGGGTTGTACGGGCTCGGGTTTTGCGTCCGCATCGTTCGCCGGTCGAGCCGACGAAGTCGTCGCGGTCCGCGTGCCGATGCCGGTGCGCGCGACGATCGCATAGACGCCGATCGCGGCGATCGCAAGCGCGATCGCGAGCGGCCATGCGATGCGCGTGCGCGCGCGCGTTGCGATGGCGTGCGGCGGCGCCGGGGTCGACGTTCGCTGCTCGCGTTCGTCGTCTTCCGCGTGCGGCGTGGACTGCGGAGAGGCTGCCGCTTCTTCTGCCTCGATCGTCCCGACCCACTGGTACCCGAAGCGCGGCACCGTGCGGATCAGGTCGGAACCGCCAAGCGCGCGCCGGATGCGCAGAATCGTATGGTTCAGCAGCGCCTCGCTGACGTCGGCGCGGCCCCAGACGGCGGCGATCAGCTCGTCGCGTCCGACCGCGCGATCGCGGTGCTCGATCAGGTAGACGAGGCAATCGAACGCGCGCGCCGGAAGATCGATCGTCGCGTCGCCTTCGCGAAGCTCGCGCGCCGCCGCGAGCACGCGGAACGGTCCGAAGCGATAAGTCCTTCCTGCCATGTGCATAGGGTAGCGTGACGGCGGAGCGCGTCGATCCGGTCGCGGCGCGAAACGCCTCCGTTCGTCCGGTCGCTACGGATGCTCCGCTTCGGCGTGCGCGCGTTCGCGACGCAGCAGATACAGCCCGCAGGCTACGATGACCACGGCGCCGACGAGCATTCGGCTGTCGGGCAGCGTGTTCCAGACGAGCCAGTCGAGCGCGAGTCCCCAGATCAGCGCCGTGTATTCGAGCGGCGCGACGACCGACGCCGGCGCGCGCCGGAAGGCTTCGGTGATTCCGAACTGGCCGATCGCGCCGCTGACGCCGAGCATTGCGATCGGCTTCCAGTGCGCGGCGTCGAGCGGCACCCATTCGCGCCACGCGAGCACGAGCGCGAACGTGCTCAGCATCGCGAGCATCCAGAACACCATGCTCTGCGTCGAATCGGTACGGCCGAGCACGCGCACCGCGATCGCCGAGAGCGCATAGCCGGTCGCGGAAACGATCACGGCGAGCCCGCCGAGCGAGAGCATGCCCTGCCCGGTCGGCCGCAGCACGACGATCGTGCCGCAGAGTCCGACGACGATCGCGAGCCAGCGCCGCCAGCCGACGGTCTCGCCGAGGATCGGCACCGCGAGCGCGGTGATGAGAAGTGGCGCGACGAAGAACAGCGAATACGCTTCGGCGAGCGGAAGCTGTTTCAGCGCGTAGACGAACGCGACGAGCATGATCACCGACAGCACGCCGCGCAGGAGATGCAGCGGCCAGCGCACGCGCAGGAGCTGCGTCGGGCCGCCGTCGACGAGCACCCAGACCAGCACGAGCGGCAGCGATGTGAGCCCGCGCAACGCGGCCACCTGCATCGGCGGATAGTGCGGCGCCAGCGTCTTCATGCTCGCGTCCATGACGCAGAATGCAGCGACCGCGAGCAGCATGCAGAGGATGCCGCGCAGATGGCTGGCGGAGGTGTCGGTCACGCGCGAGGTTTCCTGCGATGGGTTGTGAAGCGTAACGCCCTGCCCCCTCTCCCGCTTGCGGGAGAGGGTTGGGGCGAGGGCCGTCCGGAGTGAAGCGTTGAAGAACAAGCACGCAAACTCTGTCGCAAGAGCGCCCTCACCCAGCCCTCTTCCGCAAAGCGGGAGACGGGAAAAGCTACCATTGCAAAACCCGCATGGAGCTTATCGCATGGATTCTTCCAAAACCGCCTTCCTCTTCGATCTCGACGGCACGCTCGTCGACAGCGTCTACCAGCACGTGCTCGCCTGGCAGGAAGCGCTCGAAAGCGAAGGCATTCCGCTTTCGGTCTGGCGCATCCATCGCAAGATCGGCATGAGCGGCGGACTCATGACGAATATCCTCCTGCGCGAGAGCGGCCACGCGATCGACGCCGCGCGTGGAGAGCGGCTGCGCCGCGTGCACGCCGAAGCGTACAACCGCCGCTCGAAGGCGATCCGGCCGTTGCCGGGCGCGCGCGAGCTCGTCGCGCATCTGACCGACTCGGGAATCCCATGGGCGATCGCGACGAGCGGGCGCATGGAGACCGCGCGGCCGGTGCTGGAGAATCTCGGCGTCGACTTCGATCGTGTTCCGATCGTCACGCGCGACGAAGTTCGCTACGCGAAGCCCGATCCCGACCTCTTCATCGCGGCCGCGAGGAAGCTCGGCGTCGCGATCGAGACGTCGACCGTCGTCGGCGACAGCGTCTGGGACATGCTCGCGGCGCGGCGCGCCCGCGCGCTCGGCATCGGGCTTCTTTCAGGCGGCTATGCGTCCGAAGAGCTGGAGCGCGCCGGCGCCTATCGCGTGTTCGAGGATCCGGCCGACATGCTGCGCCATATCGACGAGATCGGCGGACGGCGCTGATCGCAGCGACGCACGCGAGACGGACGCATGCCCGAACTTCCGGATATCGAGGTCTATCTCGACGCGCTCCGCGATCGGATCGAGGGCCGCGTGCTCGCGGCGATCCGGATCGCGAATCCGTTCCTTCTGCGCACCGCGGTGCCGCCGATCGGCGATGCGTCCGGCCGTCGCGTGACGAGCGTTCGCCGCATCGGCAAGCGCATCGTGATCGGGCTCGAAGGCGATGGGTTCCTCGTGATCCATCTGATGATCGCCGGCCGTCTGCATTGGCGCGACACCAGCGCGAAAAGCGAGCCGCGCAACACGCTCGCGGCGTTCGCGTTCGACGACGGAACGCTTTTCCTGACCGAGGCTGGTAGCAAGCGACGCGCTTCGCTGCATCTCGTCGCCGGCGAAGAAGCGCTCGCGGCGCTCGATCCCGGCGGCGTCGACGTCATGGCGATCGGCGAGCACGCGTTCGCGAATGCGCTCCGAGCGCAGAATCATACGCTGAAGCGCGCGCTGACTGATCCGCGCATCTTCAGCGGTATCGGCAATGCGTATTCGGACGAGATCCTGCACGCGGCGAAGCTTTCGCCGCTCGCGCTGACGGCGAGACTTTCCGACGAGGATGTCGCGCGACTTTTCGCCGCGACGCGCGAAACGCTCGCGACGTGGACGGAGCGTCTTCACGCGCAGATCGGCGACGGCTTTCCGGAAAAAGTCACCGCGTTCCATGACGAGATGGCCGTGCACGGCCGCTACGGCAAGCCGTGTCCGGTCTGCGGCGCGCCGGTACAGCGCATCGTCTACGCCGACAACGAGACGAACTATTGCGCGCGCTGCCAGACCGGCGGGCGCCTGCTCGCCGACCG
This sequence comes from Rhodanobacteraceae bacterium, assembly GCA_035546695.1. Lineage (GTDB taxonomy): Bacteria > Pseudomonadota > Gammaproteobacteria > Xanthomonadales > Rhodanobacteraceae > Dokdonella_A. Next base: position 3,904 of record DASZWL010000120.1, read on the forward strand.
CGCGCTCTCGCGCCTCCTGCACGACGACTGGCCGAAGAACATCGACGAGCTCGGATAGCCGCCGAAAGCAGCTACGATGAGCGCTTAATGGATCCGATGCCGACCATGCAACGCGACCTAAACACCGAGCCGATCCTTCGCCTCTCCGGCGCCGAGCCGATCGCGGTCGGCCATCTGCGCAGCGTCTATCAGCATCCGCATCACGCGAACGAGCTGATCAAGGTCATGCGTGCCGATGCGATCGAGAAACGCTGGAACGCGCCGGGCCGCTGGGCGAAGCGGCTGCCGCGCGCGCGGCATTACGTGCAGTACCTGCGCGAGCTGAAGGAGTTCGTGGTCGCACGCGCTCGCGCGCCGGATATCGACGTACCGATCGCGCGCATGCTCGGCGTCGTCGATACCGATCTCGGCCTCGGGCTCGTCTCGGAGAAAGTCGTCGACGCGAACGGCGCGCTTGCGCCGACGCTCGCGGACGTCTACGCGAAACGCGGCTTCACGCCGGAGCTCGACGCCGCGCTCGCGAAGTTCTCCGTCGATCTTCTTGCGGCGAACACGATCGTCGGCGACATGCACGCGTGGAACATCGTCTACGGTACCGACTCGCGCGGCGGGCCGAGGCTCGTGATGATCGACGGGTTCGGCGAGAAGCA
>DASZWL010000121.1:0-1761 GCA_035546695.1 Rhodanobacteraceae bacterium
CCCTTGACGCCGATCTCGATGACGCGCTCGGGATGACGCGCGAGCATGTCCTTCAGCGAGGTCGTCTTGAGGTTGCCGACGTGGCCCGTGAAGCGATGGTAGTTCTTGTCCTCGAGCTTGTTGCCCGTGACCGCGACCTTCTCGGCGTTGATGACGACGAGGTAATCGCCGGTATCGACGTGCGGCGTGAACACCGGCTTGTGTTTGCCGCGCAGGCGGTGCGCAAGCTCGCTGCAGAGACGGCCGAGCGTCTTGTTGGTCGCGTCGACGACGTACCAATCGCGCTTGACGCCATCGGCTTTGGCGCTGATCGTTTTCATGTCCGGAAACTCCGAGGCGCCGGGCCCGGAATCGGGCTGGCGGGGCAAAGAAAGGCGCGGGAGGATAGCGGATGCGGCCGCTGCTGGCAACCCGCGAGGGGGTTCGGGCCGCCGTGAATGCTAGCATCCGGAGATGCCCGTCGAACCCCTGCAGGCCGCTTCCGGACGCCGTTTCGAGGCCGCCACGCCCGATTCCGGCGCGTCCGGTCCATCGCCTACGCGATCGGCGCTGGCGGACGCGAGGCTCCTCGATCTTGCGGACCAGTGCGTCATGTGCGGGCTCTGCCTGCCGCATTGTCCGACCTACCGGATCAGTCTCGACGAGGCCGAATCTCCGCGAGGGCGCATCGCGCTCGCGCGCTCGCTCGCGAGCGGACGGATTCGGCCCGGGCCGTCGGCCCTGCAGCATCTCGACCAGTGCCTCGCGTGCCTCTCGTGCGAGAAGGTCTGCCCTTCCGAAGTGAAGTACGGCGAGATCATCACGCGCTCCCGCGCGGCGGTGGCGCGCATCCGGCCGCGGCGCGACGCGATCGATCGCTTGCTCGCCGATCCGCGCCGGCTCGTGGCGCTCGCGCGCTTCGGCGCGTGGCTTCATGCCGATCGCTGGGGGCCGGCGCTCGGGAAGCTGCTGCCGGCGACGTCGCGTCTCGGCATGCTCGCGCGAGAAACGCCGCGGGCGCCGTCGATCGGTCGGCGCCGATCGAAGAAATCGGCTACGGGGTCGCGCGGCGCCGTCGCTCTCTTTCGCGGCTGCGTCGCGAGCGTCTACGACCGCGATACGCACGAAGCCGCGCGCGTGCTGCTCGAAGCGCTCGGCTACGAGGTGCGCATTCCCGACGGCACGCCGTGCTGCGGAACACTCGCGCGACACGCGGGCGACACCGAAGCTGCCGATCGGGAAGCCGCAAACACGCGAACCGCGCTCGACTCGACGGGCGCGCCGATCGTGCTCGTCAGCGCGAGCGGCTGTTTCGGCGAGCTTCGAGATCATGCGCCGCGCAACCGATCGATCGTCGACATCGATGCGTTCCTCGCGGGCGACGCCGAGCTTGCGCGACTGCACTTTCGTCCGCTCGCCGCGCGCATCGCACTGCATCTGCCGTGCACGCAGGTCAACGTCGTCGGTGCGACCGATTCGATCCGCGCGCTGCTCGGGCGCATTCCGGATCTCGAGATCGTCGAGCTTCCGCTGCAACCGCGCTGCTGCGGCGCGGCCGGCAGCTATTTCGCCGGGCATCCGGCGATCGCGACGCGGCTTCGCGACGAGAAGCTCGATCAGGCGCTCGCGGCCGGGCGGGACATCGTGCTGACGACGAACATCGGCTGCCGCATCCATCTCGCGGCCGGGATTCGCGAGCGCGGCGTTTCGCCGCGAGTCATGCATCCGCTCGCTTTGCTCGCTCGACAGCTGGAGAATGGCGAGCCATGACGCAACGAACGC
>DASZWL010000122.1:0-16577 GCA_035546695.1 Rhodanobacteraceae bacterium
TCAGGCCTTTCATCGGGCTCTCCTTCGTCGATCGAGGCGCTGCGGCCTCGCCGTCATCCTAGACGGTTTGGCGGCGGCGTCAACGCGCCTAAGTGTCGAGCACGATCAGACGTTGCCGCGAATCAGCGCGATGCCCGCGAGTACATACCAGACCGCTTCGGCGACGACGACGAGCGTCATGCCGGTGACGTCGAGCCGCACGAAACCCCCGAGCAGCGCGATGGCGGGCAACAGCGCTGCGGCGAAGCCGACGATCGCGAGCCAGCGCCGCACGGGGTCGCGCCAGAGCGCGATCGACCACGCGAGAATCGCGCCCGAAAACGCGATCGCGCCGAGATTCGCGAGCGCGCGGTTGCCGGCCATCGCGAGGCTCGCGGCCTCGACGAAGCGCGAAGCATCCGCGTCGGGCGACGCGTAGTGCGCGGCGAGCGCGCTGACGACGAAGCCGCTGATCGTCGCGGCGCTGATCATCGCGCCGGTGCCGATCGCGAACGCGACGAAGCCGAGCCGCACCGCGTCGCGGCCGAAGCCGAGCCTTTCGCAGAAGACCGAAAACGCGTAGACGTCGAGCGCCATCAGCGCGATAAGCACGCCGTGCACGAGGCGCGAGAGGTCGGCCTTGCGTCCGACCTCGGCCACCGCCTTGGCCGCATCGTGCGAGGCGATCGACGGGTGATGTGCCATTGCGACGACCGAGAGCACGGTCGCCGCGATGAGCACGATGCCGGCGCGGCGCGCGCTGACGGAGGACGCCGCCGCTTCGACGGTAGACATCATCGACGTTCCCCTCGACCAGGCTCGCGGCGAGTCTAGCAAGCGCGCCGCTTGCGGGGATCGTGGGTCAGGCGTCGAGCGTCGCGTCCATCGTGATCGTCGCGTTCAGCACTTTCGAGACCGGACAGCCGGCCTTGGCCTCGTTCGCGATGCGCGTGAACGTCGCGGCGTCGGCTCCCGGGATCTTCGCGTGGACGGTCAGGTGCGAGGACTTGATCGCGAAGCCGTCGCCGACCTTGTCGAGCGTGACTTCGGCCTTCGTGCGGATGTAGTCGGGCGTCAGCTGATTGTTGCCGAGCATCAGCGAGAGCGCCATCGAGAAGCACGACGCGTGCGCCGCAGCGATCAGTTCCTCGGGATTCGTTCCGGGCCCGTTCTCGAAGCGAGACTTGAATCCGTACGGCGCATTCTTCAAGACGCCGGTTTCCGTCGAGATCGTACCGCCACCGTCCCTGATACTGCCCTTCCATTCAGCCGAGCCGGACTTCTTCATGATTTTCTCCTCGTGTGCGATCGTGATGGGAGCGTCGAATCGAATCGTTTATGTTGGCGTTCATGCGGCGCGGTTCAAGCGTGGGCGAGACGAGAAAGCAGGTGGCCTCGCAGCTGAACGCGTTCAGCAAGCAACCGCGGGGAATTTCCGACGTCTAGACCGCTGCGATCAATGTGGCATGCGCCTTGCTAGCTCATTTTGAACTGCATGCGTTGAGCTTGAGCGGATTCGCTTCCGCGAAGCGCCGCAGTCGTCCGATGCTCGTAGCCCAGACGTCCCTGATGGAATCCGAATCCCGACCGTCGCGCTTCGTCGAGCGCATCTTTCGCCTGCGCGCGCTGGGGCTCGGCCTCGGCTTCTTCGTCGTCGCCGGCGTGCTGCACGAGAACGGCGCCGAGCCGTGGACGTGGACGCTGCTCGTCGTCAACGGCTTTCTCTGGCCGCATCTCGCGCGCCGGATCGCGCTGCACAGCGCCGATCCCGAGCGCGCCGAGATCAACAACCTGCTGATCGATTCCGCGATGGGCGGCGTCTGGGTCGCGCTGATGCGGTTCAACCTGCTGCCGTCGGCGGTGCTCGTCGTCATGCTCGCGATCGACAAGATCAACGTCGGCGGCTGGCGGCTCCTGCTGCGCGCGTTCGCGCTCCAGGTGCTCGCCTGCGCGGTCACGGGCGCGATGACCGGATTCGCGGTCGAGCCGCTGACCTCGACGCGCGAGATCCTGCTCACGCTGCCGTTCCTGCTCGGCTATCCGCTCGCGATCAGCACGGCGACCTTCCTGCTCGCGCGCCGCGCGAGTCATCACAACCGAATGCTGGCGAAGCAGATGCGCGTCGATGCCGCGACGGGCCTGCTCAACCGGTCGAGCTGGGAAGCGGTCGTCGACAGCGAGCTCCGGCGGTTCCGTCGCGGCGGCCCGGCCGTCGCGCTGCTGATGATCGACATCGACCGCTTCAAGGCGATCAACGACCGTCACGGCCATCTCGCCGGCGACGAGGTCATCGGCACGATCGCGTCGGTGATCCAGGGCTGCATCCGCGACGTCGACATCGCCGGCCGCTACGGCGGCGACGAGTTCGGCGTCGTCCTCGTCCACACGGGAATGCACGCGGCATTCGCGGCCGCCGAACGGATCCGCCAGCGTGTCGCCGAGACTACGTTCGAGCGGATCCCGGGCCTTTCCTGCACGCTCAGCATCGGCATCGCGCAGGCGACGCGCGCGATGGAGGACCGGCATGCGTGGATCTCGCAGGCCGATGCCGCGCTGTATCGCGCCAAGACGGCCGGCCGCAACCAGACCGTGCGTGCCTAGAGGTTTTCGCGTGCGCGCCCGCGCGCGGCTCGGGCAGAATGACACGCCCGCCGCAGCGGATCGCGCGATGCCGAACACGAAACGAACACCGAATACCGAGAGCTGGCTGCATCGGCATCTGCACGTCTTTCGTCGTCGCCCGCGATTCAGCACGGCGGCGGCGCTGTTCCTCGTGCTGCTGGCGACGCTGATCGGCGCCGGCGCGGATCTTACGCGCGGCATGCTGCTCGCGTTCGACGGCGCCGCGCTGATCTTTCTCGTCTCGATCGCGTGGATGGCCGCGCATTCGTCTCCACAGGCGATGCACGCGGAGCTCGCCGGTCAGGACGTCGGCCGCTGGGGCGTCCTGTGGACGAGCGTCGCGGTATCGGCGGTCGCGGTCGTCTCGCTCGGCTTGGAGCTGCACGCTTCGCACACCGGCGGCTTCGCGCAGATCGCACTTTCGATAGCGAGCCTCGTGCTGTCGTGGTGCTTCCTCAACGCGACGTTCGCGCTGCACTACGCGCACGAGTACTACATGTCCGAGAAAGACAAGGCGCTCAGGTTTCCGGGCACGGACGATCCGGACTACTGGGATTTCATGTACTTCGCGTTCGTGCTCGGCATGACGTTCCAGGTCTCGGACGTCGCCATCGCGCGCCGCAGCGTGCGCCGCGTCGCGCTCGCGCACGGGATCATCGCGTTCTTCTTCGACGTGGTCCTGCTCGCGCTCAGCGTCAACGTCGTCGCCGGCACGATCTGACCGGTCAGTCGGGCCAGTCGACGCGTCCGTCGACGATCGTTCGCGCCTCGCCGCCGACCCAGACGCGCGCGGTTCCGTCGCCGTGCTCGATGCGCACGCGGATCGCGGCGTCGCGGCCGATCTCGCGGCCCTGGCTCACGCGATAGCCGTTGGCGAGCGCGCCTTCCGGCTCGGCGCTCGCGATCCACGCGCCGATCAGTCCGTTGGCCGCACCCGACGCGGGATCCTCGACGATGCCGACGCCGGCGGGGAACGCGCGCACGACGAGCTCGTGGTCCGGCGAGTCGCTTCGCGCGAAGACGCAAAGGCCCATGCTGTCGCTCGCGCGTGCCAGCGCGCCGATCGCGGCGTGATCGGGATGCCAGCCGCGCAGGTCGGACTCGCGAGCGAACTCGGCGATCCACCAGCGGCGTCCGCCGTCGACGAACGCCGGCGGCAGCGCACCGAGTGCCGCGTCGCCGAGCGCCGAACGGAGCAGCGTCTCGTCCGGCGCTTCGATCGGCAGCATGTGCGCGGCGGGCGCCTGCACGAAGAGAGCAGGCGAGGGCAACTCCCCTTCGATCCGGATCGGCAAGAGACCCGCGCCGCATTCCTGGATCAGGAGGCCCTCGTGCGGAACCGCGAAGCCGGTCTGGATGATCGCGTGCGCGCTGCCGATCGTCGGATGGCCGGCAAAGGGAATCTCGCGCATTGGCGTGAAGATGCGCAGGCGGTAGCTCGCGTCTTTCGACGTCGGCGGCAACACGAACGTCGTCTCGACGAGATCGGTCCACGCGGCGAACGCCTGCATGCGCTCGACGGACCAGCCCTCCGCGCCGATGACGACGCCGAGCGGATTGCCGCCGCCGCGGCGCGCCGGGAACACATCGAGCTCGAGATAGCGAGGTTCGGTCATTTCGACGGGTCCGGAATCCGGTCGGTGCGCAATCGGGACGGTTTGCGCGAATTCAAGCAAAGCTCATCGAGCCAGGCGCTATGCTTGTCGGAATCCAGAAGGAGACAGAATCATGGCCACGCCTCGCGATATCGCCGTCATCGTCGGAAGCCTGCGTAAGGAATCGCTGAATCGCAAGATGGCGAAGGCGCTGATCGAGATTGCGCCGAAGACGCTCAAGCTCGAGATCGTCGAAATCCGCGCGCTTGCGCTCTTCGACGAGGATATCGAGCCTTCGCCGCCGGCCGAATGGACCGCATTTCGCGAGCGCATCGGCCGCGCCGACGGCGTCCTCTTCGTGACGCCGGAATACAACCGCTCGGTGCCGGGCGTGCTGAAGAACGCGATCGACGTCGCGTCGCGTCCGTACGGAAAAAACAAATGGGACGGCAAGCCGGGCGGCGTCGTCAGCGTCTCGCCGGGCGCGATCGGCGGCTTCGGATCGAATCATCACCTGCGTCAGTCGCTCGTGTTCCTGAACGTGCCGACGTTGCAGCAGCCGGAAGCGTATATCGGCGGTGCGGCCAAGCTCTTCGACGAGAGCGGGAAACTCGCGAACGAAGGGACGCGCGAGTTCCTCGGCAAGTTCATCGAAGCGTATGCGGCATGGGTCGAGAAGATCCTCGCCAAAGCCGCATGACCGCGGCCGTCTCGCACGATCGCAAGCGTCGTCGCTTCGAGGCGAAGGTCGACGGTCTCGAAGCGACGCTCGATTACGATCTTGACGACAGCCGGACGATGACAATCACGCACGTGCGCGTGCCCGATCCGATCGCCGGCCGCGGCATCGCCGGCGATCTCACGGCGGCCGCGCTCGCCGAAGCGCGCCGCGAAGGCTGGCGCGTCGTGCCGCAATGCCCGTACGCCGACGCTTACATGCGCCGCCACCCGCAATGGTCGGATCTTTTGGAAACACGTTGATGGCTTCGCCCGCGTGCGCCTTGTCGGAACGCATCGCGAAGCCTTATCGTCGGCCCCGGACCCTGATCGAGCGGAGCGCCGATGCTCGTTGCCCCCGTCACTCTTGCGATTCTCGCGCTGACTTGCATCGTCTCGTTCGTCGCGTTCTCGAATCGCGCATTGCTCGACCGCCTCGTGCTGTGGCCTCCGGCGATCACGCGGCAGGGACAGTACGACCGACTGCTGACCTGCGGATTCGTGCACGCGGATTTCGCGCACCTTCTGTTCAACATGTTCACGTTCTTTTCGTTCGGCGCGTACATGGAACGGCTGTTCACGCCGCGCATCGGCGCGATCGGCTATGCGGCGTTCTACGCGGCCGGCATCGTGATCTCGGCGCTGCCGAGCTTCCTGCGCCATCGCGACGACGCGGGCTATCGCAGCCTCGGTGCCTCGGGCGCGGTCTCGGCCGTGCTGTTCGCGTACATCCTGATCAAGCCGTGGTCGATGATCCTCGTGTTCGCGTTCCCGGTGCCGGCGATCGTGTTCGCGCTCGTCTATCTCGGCTACACGATCTACATGGATCGCCGGCAGACCGATCGCATCAACCACAGCGCGCACCTGTGGGGCGCGCTTTACGGAATCCTGTTCACGCTCGCGCTGGAGCCGAGCCTCGCCGGACGATTCTTCGAGCAGCTCGTGCATCCGCGCTTCGCCGCCGTCTGATTTCAACGGAGAACTCATGAAACGCATCGCATGGACGTTCGCCGCGCTCGCGAGCTTCGCCGCATCCGCTGCGCCGTCCGCCTCCGACGACGAGCAGGCGATCCGCAACGTCGAGAAGACGCTATGCGAGGCGATCCGAGCCGGCGACGCAGACACGATCTCACGCCTCGAGGACGAGACCTACACGCTGACGACCTCGAGCGGCGAAGTCACGACGCGCGCGGACGACATCGCCGACGCGAAGAAGGGCACTGTCCGCTATAGCGAGTTCCGCAATCACGATTCGAAGATTCGTCTTTACGGCGACGCGGCGATCGTGACCGGCATCACCTCGCTCGCTGGCGAATCGGACGGCAAGTCGTTCGCGCTAGACGTCGCTTTCACGGATACCTACGTGCGCCGCCCCGACGGCTGGAAGATCGCCGCGAGCCACGCCTCGCGGCTCGGGAAGAAATAGCATCGGCGCGACGCCGCGCGATCGCGCTCGTCCTCGTCCTTTTGCAAGCGGAGCTCACGACATGGCCTATAAAGGCGGCTGCCACTGCGGAAACCTCGCGTTCGAGGTCGACGGCGAAATCGATCAGGTCATCCAGTGCAATTGCTCGATCTGCAGCAAGCGCGGCTACCTGCTCTGGTTCGTGCCGCGATCGAATCTGCATTTCGAAGGTCCGAAGACGTCGATGTCGACGTACACGTTCAACAAGCACCAGATCCGCCATCAATTCTGTCCGACCTGCGGCGTCGCACCGTTCGGCATGGGAAAGGACCGGAACGGCAACGAGATGGTCGCGATGAACGTGCGCTGCCTCGAGGACGTGGAGCCTTCGACGCTGAAGATCGTGCCGCACGACGGCCGCAGCGCCTGAGCTCGGCTTCCGTGCGCCGACGCGCGTGGATCGCGGCGCCGAACCGGATCGCGCGTTTCGTCTTCGTCGCGCTTGCGGGTCTCGCGTCGTCGGCGTGCGGATCGCTGCGCTATTACGCGCATGTCGGCGCGGGCGAGGCCTCGCTGCTCGTCCATCGCCGTTCGATCGAACGGATCGTCGAGGACGAAAGTGCCGATCCGCGCCTGCGAAAGCGTCTCGCCGGCGCGCTCGAAGCGCGGCGTTTCGCATCGGACCATCTGGGACTGCCGCGCAACCGGAGCTATACGACCTACGTCGATCTCGGCCGGCCTTACGTGACCTGGAATGTTTTCGCGACGCCGGAATTCTCGGTCGATCCCGTCACGCACTGCTTTCCGTTCGCGGGCTGCGTCGCCTATCTCGGCTTCTTCGATCGCGACCACGCCGAGCGCGAGGCGGCGCGGCTCGCAGACGAAGGCGACGACACCGCGATCGAAGGTGCGGCGGCTTATTCGACACTCGGCTGGTTCGCCGATCCGATCCTGAGCAGCATGCTGCGATGGGACGACGACACGCTCGCAGGCGTGATCTTCCACGAGCTCGCGCATCAACGCATTTACGTCGCCGACGACACCGCGTTCAACGAATCGTTCGCGACGTTCGTCGAGCGCGAAGGCTTGCGCGAATGGCGCGCCGCGCGCGGATTGCCGCCGCCGGACGTCGCGCGTGCCGCACACGACGAAGCGTTCACGGCGCTCGTGCTCGATCTTCGCGAGCGCCTGCGCGCGCTCTACGCGCGCAAGCTGACGGCGGATGCCGCGCGCGATGCGAAGTCGGCCGAGATCGCGGCATTCCGCGAGCGCTACGCGCGTCTACGCGCCGGCTGGGGAAACGACGATCGCTACGACGCCTGGATCGCGCAGCCGATCAACAATGCGCGTATCGTGCCGTTCGGGCTCTACGATCGGCGCGTGCCGGCATTCGAATCGCTATTCGTGCAATCGGATCGCGACTGGAGCCGGTTCTACGCGCGCGTCGAAGCGCGGGCGCGACTCGATGCGGCAGGCCGGTCGCGCGATCTCGATGCGCTGATGCCGGCATCGGCCGATCGAAAATAAATGCAAATGGACCGCGACGCGCGGGAGAAGCTCAGCGCGCGTTCACTGCGTCGCGCTAGGTTGAATCCGCGTCGGATTGCCCGAGATAACGACCATGAACACGAAACTTCGAATCGGTGCGGTGGCGGCTTCGTTGATGCTGCTGGCCGGCTGCGTCTACGAGCCTTACGGCTACGTGCGCCCGGACGGCTATTACGGCGATGCGTACTACGGCAGCACGTATTACGACGACGGCTACTACGTCTCACCGGGCTATTACTACGATCCGTGGTATTACGGCTATCCGGGCTTCGGGCTCGGCCTCTATTACAGCAATCGTCACTACCATCACGGCGGATGGAATCACGGAGGGTGGGATCACGGCGGAGGTCACGGAGGCTGGAACCACGGCGGCTCGGATCACGGCGGCTGGAATTACGGCGGCGGCCATGGCGGCAACAGCCACGGCACCCACGCGGCGCCGTCGAGACCGATGCCGTCGCGATCCGTTCCTTCGTCTCCGCGCACCTCTCCGCGCAGCAGAAACTGACGGTCGCGAAACAAGGATAGCCGTCCTCGGCTGTCGGGTCGGCGCGCGAAGCGGGCGGTCGTGAATCCGCCCGCGGCTCAGCTCTTCGGCTTGGCCGGAACGGGCTGGATCTCGGGAGGATTCCGCTTCGCGCGAGGTTTCGGCTTGGCGATCTTGCCGGTCCCGTCCTTGTCTTCCTTCGTGAAGCGCGCAGTGGCGAACGCCTGATATTCCTCGACGGTCACGACGCCGTCCTTGTTCGCGTCCCACTTCCTGATCATCTGCTCCGCCGAGTGCAGGTTGCGCTCCATCATCGGCGGCGAGTGCGCCATTTCGCTCGCGTCGATCTTGTGGTCGTGGTTCGTGTCGAGCTCGTCGAAATACTTGCGTGTGAACGCGAGATATTCCTCGCGCGTGATGACGCCGTCATGGTTCGTGTCGGTCTCGTCAAACGCGTCGGGATGCGAGGGCGTTTCCGCCGCGGCCGCGGCGGGCGGCGCATCCTTCGCTGCCTGCGCATGAGCGGCCGCGGCCGGAAGGAGCGCGAGCAGCGCGACGAGGAGGCAGTGACGGGACATCGGTTTCATCTCCGGAAAGATCGCGGCGACGCGAAGCATAGTGGATCGGCGCTTCGTGCGCGGGCTTGCGATGGGCGTTGCTCGCGATCGGACGCACCGACGCAGAGGAAAGTTCCGATCGCCGTCAACGCGAGCCGCGTTCGATCGTTCCAAGCGTCGGCGATCGCACATGCGGTCGGTCGAAGGAGGCGAAAACATGAATGTGCTGAGAATCCTCGTCGTTGCGGCAGTGCTCTCGCTGTCGATCACGGCAACCGCCCATGCGCGGACATTCGTCGGCGTCGCCGTCAATGTTCCGCCAGCGCCGCGTGCCATCGTCGGACCTGGCTATGCATGGGTTTCCGGCCACTGGCGCTGGAACGGCGTACGTCGCGTCTGGATCGGCGGTCATCGCATCGCGCGGACGGGATATCGGTACGTTCCGGCGCATTGGGCTCGCGGAGCTCCCGGATGGCGCTTGCGCGCCGCATATCGGGCGCGTTGACCGCGCGGGAAACGCGCGCGATCAGTTGCGCGATCGCGCCCAGCGCTCGTATTCGGCGCGCGAAATGCGGCCGTCGCGGTTGCTGTCCGCGTAGATGAAATCGTTCGCCAGGAGATCGTAGCCCTCCGCGTCGGCCTGAGTGATGTAGGCCTTGCCGCCGGAAAGCTGCGCGAACGGCGGAGGCGCCGCGTAGGTGCGCGGCCCCGGCTGCGCCGAATGCACGGTCAGTTGTCCTTCGGGCGTCTGGTACGTGGCGGTCGATGCATCGGTCTGCTGCGCGTGCGCATCGAGCGCCCACAGCAGCGTCAAGGCGGCGATCGCGTGCATGCGAATCGACATGAGAGGTTCCTCCTGATCCTTCGGGGTGGGTTCCCGGTGGTGTCGAACCCTAGCGCGCACGCATTAACCGCGGCCAAATCCGGTTTTCGACGATGACGGCGTTTCCGCGACGAGTTCTCGTTCCGGATCGAAGCCGCGTGCGGTATCGTCGATGCATGCCGAGATCGCATCCGCGCGGACCGCGAACGCTCGCCGTCATCGCGGTGTTCAAATTCGTGAAATCGGCGTCGCTGATCGCGCTCGCGATTCTCCTGTCGCGCCTGCGCGAGCCCGTCGCCGCTGCACGCTTCGCCGAGTGGCTGCGCGCGCTGCCGGTCGCGACCGGCCACGAGTTCGTGAGCCGCGCGCTCCGCAACCTGCTCGGCCTCGGTCCGCACGCGATCGGACTCATCGCGCTGGTCGCGATCGGATATGCCGCGCTGTACGCGGTCGAAGGCTATGGGCTCTGGCGTCATGCGCGCTGGGCCGAGTACCTGACCGTCGTCGCGACGTCGGCGTTTGTTCCGGTCGAGATCTGGGAGCTCTCGGTGCGCTTCACGCCGATGAAGCTCATCGCCTTCGCGATCAATATCGCGATCGTCGCGTATCTCGTCTGGCTGCTTCGTCGAGAGCGCCGCGCGCACGATGAATCCGCGCTGCCGGCGCGATCGTCATGAAGAGTGCCGCGTGCATCGCCTCGCGTACGACGTTGCTCGCAGCCGCGTTGGCGATCGCCGCATGCGGCCGTTCGCCGGCGCCGCAGCAGTCGGCCGATTCCATCCAGGCCGCCCCGGTTGTCGCGGACACAAGCGCGACGCCGACGATGGAGCCGGCCGATCCGACTGTCGTGCACGAAGCCGAAGTGCCTTACGTCGCGACTACTTCGTCGAGCGACTGCGTCGCGAAGCCCGCCGCGACTGCCGAGCCCAAGGCCAGCGAGATCCATCGCTGGGTCGACGCGGCGGGCGTGACGCATTATTCCGATCGCGCGCCCGAAACTGCGGTCAGCGAACACCGCGTCCTGACCGTGGACGGCCTTCCGCCGGTGCGCGTCGAGGCGAGCGGCTACGACGTGAATCTGCCCGACGATCTCGCGCGCCGCGCGGTCGCGGATGCGGTCGGCGTGCAGCGCGTCTTCCGCGACGTGCTCGGCGTCGCGGCCGTTCCCGATCTCGTGTTGAAGGCCGTGTTCGTTCGCGACGAGGCCGCTTACGTGCGGCTGACGGGGCAAGGCACGCTGGCGACGTCGTCCGGCGCCTACGTGCCGCAGCAGCTCACGATCTACGTGCGGATGCAGGGCGACGACGAGTTCGCGTTCTCGGTGCTACGCCACGAGATGACGCACGCGCTGATCCACGAGGAGATCGGCAACCTTCCGGTCGCGCTGAACGAAGGGCTCGCCGAATATTTCCGGCGCTATCGCGTGGCCGGCACCGGCGGGCAGATCGACCTCGGCGCCGATCGTCGCGAGCTCGCCGGCGCAGCGCCAGCCGGCGATGCGGGCGATGCGCTCGTCGATCTCCTCGCGCTTGCCGGCACGGACTTCTATGCGGCCGATCGCGAGCGGCGTTATCTGCGGGCCTATGCGCTCGCGGCCGTGCTGATGCGAGGCGGCGAGGCGACCGCCGCGCTCCGTGCGGTGCTGGCGGCCCAGCGGGCGCAGCCTTGCATCGCGATCGCGCCCGAGACCGTGCTGGCCGACCGCTATCCCGGAGGTCTGGCCGGACTCGCGGCCGACTGGGCCGCTTTCCTGCGCGATCCGCCGCGTTCGGTGCGGGCCTACTAAGGCGTTTCGGCGGCTCCGAAACGGCCGTCCCATCGGCACTTGACAGGCCGCCGGCGGCCTGTCGCCTGTTGCCAAACGTTCAGGTACACTGCCGCCGCTGTGTTTGCACGGTCACCGTAACTTGCGACCCGATGCAGCGCCGATCACCGATCCGCTACGTCGCTTCAACGTACACCTGCACGCCCAGTGTTCGACACGCCACACCGGCGTGAGCAGTTTCAACCAGCTCAAATCTGTGGAGAGTTCCATGTCGGATCGTCAGATCGGTACCGTCAAGTGGTTCAACGAAAGCAAGGGCTTCGGCTTCATCAGCCGTGACAACGGACCGGATGTATTCGTGCATTTCCGTGCGATCAGCGGCACCGGATTCCGCACGCTGCAGGAAGGGCAGAAGGTCAGCTTCCGTGTCGTGCAGGGCCAGAAGGGCCTGCAGGCGGAGGACGTGGCGCCCGCCTGACGCAGATTCCCCGAAAAGCATTCCGGAGGCCGCGGCATTTGCCGCGGCCTTTTTCTTTGGCGCTTCGTGGGGTGTCGAGCAGCGGCGGTGGCATCATGGGATCTTTCGCATCGGAAGCTTTCGCGATGTCCGACTCCGCCGCGCTCGTCATCCCGCCGCGCCTGCACGATCTCGGTGATGGTTTCGTCGTGCGGCGCCTGCTGCCGTTTCGGCTGCGCCGCCACGTCGGACCGTTCGTGTTCTTCGATCATTTCGGACCGGTCGATCTCGCCGCGGGGCGCGGCATGGACGTCCGGCCGCATCCGCACATCGGCCTCGCGACCGTGACCTACCTCTATCAAGGCGCGATCGAGCATCGCGACAGCCTCGGCTTCGATCAGGTGATCCGTCCCGGCGACGTCAACTGGATGACGGCGGGCCGCGGCATCGTGCATTCCGAGCGCACGCCCGCGCCGGAGCGCTCGGCGGGTCATCGCCTGCACGGCGTGCAGACCTGGCTCGCGCTGCCGCTCGCGAGCGAGGACGCCGAGCCCACGTTCCATCACCATGCCGCCTCGTCGCTGCCGGAGGACGAGCGCGACGGCGTGCGCTTTCGCGTCATCGCGGGCCGCGCGTTCGGCATGGAGTCGCCGGTCCGCGTGTATTCGCCGACGCTCTACGTCGATGCGCGCTTCGAGACGGGCCGGCGCTTCGCATTCGACGGCGAGCACGCCGAGCGCGCGGTCTATCCGATCGACGGCGAGATGCTTCTCGACGGCGCGCCGATCGAGCCCCATACGATGCACGTGCTCGCGCCCGGCAAAACGGTCGAGCTTTCGGCGCGAACGCCGGCGCGCGCGCTGCTGCTCGGCGGCGCGCCGCTCGATGGCGAGCGGCTCCTGTGGTGGAACTTCGTCGCGTCGAGCGCCGAACGCATCGAGCGCGCGAAAGCCGACTGGGCCGCGCAGCGTTTCGGCCAGGTGCCCGGCGAGACCGAGTTCATTCCGTTGCCGGAGCGTTGAAGCCATCGCATCGGCGCTCGTCGCGGCCTGCGGATGTCCATGGAGACCATGCATGACGCGCTACACGAGCTTTCGCGATTTCTATCCGTTCTACCTTTCGCAGCACGCCGACCGCACGTGCCGTCGCCTGCATTTCGCCGGCAGCCTGCTCGTGATCGTCGCTATCGTGCTCGCGATCGCGCGCGCGAATCCGCTCTGGCTGCTGCTGGCGCCGCTCGGCGGCTACGGCTTCGCCTGGGTCGGCCACTTCTTCTTCGAGAAGAACCATCCGGCCACCTTCACGTATCCGCTCTTCAGCCTCGCCGGCGACTGGGCCATGTTCTGGGACATCCTGCGCCGGCGCGTCGATATCTGAGGCCGGCGCTACGCGAGCATGATGCCGACTCAGTCCACGGCATGACTTCTGACCGATCGATAGGATGATCGTCGCTGGCTAATCTGTACGGTGATGGCGCGTTGGCGGGCATCCGCTGCGGCGCCGCCGCCCCGGAGAAAGGCCATGCGTCCACGACTTTTGTGTTGCCTCGTTTCGCTTGCGGCGATGCCGCTCGCCCATGCGGTCACCGTCGACGACCTGCTCGCGAAAAATCTCGAAGCGCGCGGCGGCGCCGACAAGGTTGCCGCGATCCATACGCTGAAATCCGAAGGCAAGCTGCTCTTCGGCGGCCAGTTCGAGCTCGCGCTGACGCAATACCAGAAGGCGCCGGATTCCGTGCGCACCGAGGCGAGCGTGCAGGGCCTGACGGCCGTGCAGGCCTGGGACGGCAAGGAGGGCTGGCAGATCTCGCCGTTCCAGGGACGCAAGGATCCGGAAAAGATGTCGGCCGACGACGCGAAGTCGATGGCCGACGACGCGCCGATCGCCGGCGCGCTGATCGGCGCGCGCGAGCGCGGCGCGAAGATCGATTATCTCGGCACCGAGGACGTCGACGGCACCGAGGCGCACAAGCTCAAGGTGACGCTGAAGAACGGCGACGTCGACTACGTCTTCCTCGATCCCGATCATTTCCTCGAGATCCGCACGATCGCGCAGCGCAGCGTGCGCGGCACGCTCGCCGAGACCGTCACCGACTACGGCGACTACGAGCAGGTCGCCGGCGTCTGGTTCCCGTTCTCGACGGCGACCGAGAGCAAGGCCGACGGCAGCCGCACGCAGACGACGATCGAGCATGCCGAAGCGAACGTCGCGCTCGACGATGCGCTGTTCGCATTCCCGGCCGCGAAGACCGGAGGTGCGAAATGAGCACGCGCATGCATCCGGTAGTTTCTTCCCTGTGCGCCGCCATCGCGACATTCGCGATCTCCGCGACGGCATTCGCGGCCGACGGCACCGCTCGACCGAACGCGCCGCGCTTCGACGCCGGCGTCATATCGGGCCTCGGCGCGCGCAACATCGGCTCGGCCGCGATGAGCGGCCGCATCGCCGCGGTCGCCGCGATGCCGGAGAAGGACGGCAAGACGCTGCTCTTCGTCGGCGCGGCGTCGGGCGGCGTCTGGAAGTCGACCGACAGCGGCACGACGTTCAAGCCGGTCTTCGACAAGGAGCCCGTGCAGTCGATCGGATCGATCGCGATCGATCCCTCGAATCACGAAACGATCTGGGTCGGCACCGGCGAATCGTGGACGCGCAACTCGGTCTCGATCGGCAACGGCATCTACAAGTCGACCGACGGCGGCGAGACGTGGACGAACATGGGCCTCGAGGATTCCGAGCGCATCGCGAAAGTGCTCGTCGATCCGCGCGACGGCAACACGGTCTACGCCTGCGCGCCCGGCAAGCTCTGGAGCGATTCGCCGGATCGCGGCCTCTACAAGACGAGCGACGGCGGCAAGTCGTGGTCGCTCGTGCTCAAGGGCGGCAATCTCTCGACCGGCTGCTCGTCGATCTCGCTCGATCCGAAGAATCCGGACACGATATTCGCCGCGCTCTGGGATTTCCGCCGCAAGGGCTGGACGTTCCGCTCCGGCGGCGAGTCGGCCGAGAAACCCTCGGGCAGCGGATTGTTCCGCTCGGGAGACGGCGGCAAGTCGTGGACCGAGATCACCGACGTGGCGAACAAGGGTTTCCCGACGAAGCCGTTCGGACGCCTCGCGGTCGCGGTCGCGCCGTCGGCGCCGAACGTCGTCTACGCGTTCGTCGAGTCGACCGATTCGGCGCTTTATCGCTCCGACGACGGCGGCACGACCTGGGACAAGCGCGACAAGAGCCAGCTGATGGTCTGGCGTCCGTTCTACTTCGCCAATCTCATCGTCGATCCGACCAATCCCGATCGCCTGTTCAAGCCGGATCTCAACCTCATCATGAGCGCGGACGGCGGCAAGGCGTTCGCGAACGTCGGCGGCGGCACGCACGGCGATCATCACGACGTCTGGATCGATCCGAGCAATCCGCAGCACGTCATCACCGGCGACGACGGCGGTCTCTGGCAGTCGTACGACGGCGGCAACAAGTGGTGGAAGCAGAACAACCTGCCGGTCTCGCAGTTCTATCACGTGTCGATCGACGAGGCCGATCCGTTCCACGTCTACGGCGGCCTGCAAGACAACTCTTCGTGGGTCGGCGACAGCCAGTATCCCGGCGGCATCTCGAACTCGCGCTGGGAGAACATGTACGGCGGCGACGGCTTCTGGATGTTCGAGGATCCGTCCGATCCGGACTACATTTACGCCGAATACCAGGGCGGCACGATCGGGCGCATCAACCGCCACACGCACGAGTTCCGCTCGGTCCAGCCCGAGGCGAACTACGACGAGAAATTGCGCTGGAACTGGAACACGCCGATCGCGCTCTCGCCGAACGAGAAAGGCACGATCTACATCGGCGCGCAGTTCCTGTTCCGCTCGCGCGATCACGGTCAGAGCTGGGATCGCATCTCGCCCGATCTGACGACGAACGATCCCGAGAAGCAGAAGCAGGAAGAATCGGGCGGCGTCACGGTCGACAACTCGGCGGCCGAGACGCATACGACGATCTACTCGATCTCCGAATCGCCGAAAGCCGCGGGCACGATCTGGGTCGGCACCGACGACGGCAACGTGCAGGTGACGCAGGACGGCGGCAAGTCGTGGAAGAACGTCGTGCGCAACGTCAAAGGCGTTCCCGAGCATTCGTGGGTGTCATGGGTGCAAGCCGGCCGTTTCGACGCGGGTACCGCGTTCGTCGCGTTCGACCGCCACACGTTCGGCGACATGGCGCCGTACATCTACCGCACGGACGATTACGGAAAGACGTGGACCGCGCTCGTCACGCCGAAAGACGCGAAAGGGCTCGTCGGCTATGCGCACGTGATCAAGCAGGATCCGGTCAAGTCGGACATCCTCTATGCCGGAACCGAGTTCGGGCTCTGGATCTCGATCGACGCCGGCCATGAGTGGGCGCGCTTCAAGGGCGGCGACATTCCGGCCGTCGCGGTGCGCGACATGGCGTTCCAGAATCGCGACGCCTCGCTCGCGCTCGCAACGCACGGCCGCGGCATCTGGATCATCGACGACCTGACGCCGCTGCGCGCGCTCGACGCGAAGACGCTCGACAGCGAGCTCGCGTTCCTCGCGACCAAGCCGATCCAGCAGCGCATCAACGCGTTCGGCGGCTGGCCCGAG
>DASZWL010000123.1:0-3525 GCA_035546695.1 Rhodanobacteraceae bacterium
CGGAAAGAGATCGACGATCTCGTCGAGCACGTTGTCGACGAACGCGAGCGTCGCGTCGTCGGTGTTGAGCAGATACGAATGCACGCCCCAGTCGGGCGACACGACCGGCGCGTCGCCGCGCGAGCCGAGCTCGGGATACGCGGCGATCGCGGCTTGCATATGGCCCGGCATGTCGATCTCGGGAACGATCGTCACATTGCGCTCGGTCGCGTAACGCACGATCTCGCGGATCTCGTCCTGCGTATAAAAGCCGCCGTAGCGGACCGGCTTCCCATCGGCATCGGTGCCGGCCGCGCCCGCGGGACGCCGCCACGCGCCGACTTCGGTGAGCTTCGGATAGCGCTTGATCTCGATGCGCCAGCCTTGATCGTCGGTCAGGTGCCAATGCAGCGTGTTGAGCTTCAGCAGCGCGAGCTGATCGATGAAGCGCTTCACGAACGCGACCGACTGGAAGTGGCGCGCGGAATCGAGCATCGCGCCGCGCCAAGCGAATCGAGGCTCGTCGGCGATGTGGAGCTCCGGCACTTCGATGCGCGCGGCTTTCGCGATGTCCTGCGTCAGGAGCTGCCACAGCGTGACGCTACCGTAGAAGAGCCCGCGCGGATCGCGCGCAATCAGCAGCACGCGGTGCGCATCCACCGCGAGATCGTAGCCTTCGCCGGACGGCACGTTCGCGGCGCGCGCGTCGAGGCGGAACACGATGCCGTCGCGCGGCTCGCCGCCGCCGAACGGGCGCACGTCGAGATGGATGCCGCGCGTTTGCGCGAGCAGATCGGCGAAGCGGCGCGCGATGCCGGCGGCTTCGGCGTTCTGCGAGTCGACGACGAGCGCGGCGCCGTTGCGGAGCTCGAACGTGCCGAGCTTCGGTTCGAAAAGCGCAGGCTTGGGGATCAGAGAGAGCGGAAGTGTGTCGATCGCGCTCGATGGTTGCGCCGTAGAGGTCGCCGCTTGCGGCGTCGCGGCCACGGCTCCGACCGTTCGCGGTGCGTTCGTCGCGCAGCCGACGATGAATGTCGCAGCTGCGAGTATTGCGACAAGTGGAATCGTGCAAAAGCGCATCACGTCATCCATAACCTCGTCGTTCCCGCGAAAGCGGGAACCTAGCGCCTTTGATCATCGAGCGAAAGCGAAGGCGCTGGATCCCCGCTTTCGCGGGGACGATGACAAGAGTGCTTCGCTTTCGCTTCGTCGACATGAAAACAACGGGCCCGGACAGGACGTCCGGACCCGCAACCATCGCTCGTGCCGAGGGCGAGGTCAGAACTCGAAATGCAACGCGGCCATGTAGCGGCGGCCGGTCTTGTATTTGCCGGCAAGCAGATCCTTCGTGCCGAGATACTGGAAGTATGTCTCGTCGAGCAGGTTCTGCGCGTCGAACGTCAGCGAGAAGTTGTCGCTGAAGCGCCACGCGGCCGATGCGTCGAGCTCGCGGTAGTCGTCGACCGATGCGGGCGGCGCACCGGCGACATAACCGCCGGCAAGGTAGTGGCTGCGCCAGCCGTAGGTGAGGCGTGCCGAGAACGGACCCTGCTCGTAGTACGGACTGATGTTGAACGCGTTCTTCGAGTTGTACGGCAGATCCTGGCCGTTCTGTCCCGAGCCGTCCGCGAACGTGTAGTTCGCGAACATGCCGAAGCCCGTGTTGCCGAACGGCTGCTGGTAACTCAGCGTGAAGCCCTTGATCGTGCCCTTGCCGCCGTTCAGCGGACGCAGGATCGAGTAGTCGCAGAAGCCCTGCGCATCGCAGTTGCCGAGACCGCCGTCGACGTAGATGCGCTGGTACGTGTCGGGATCTGTCGTCGAGATCGTGTTGAACTGGCGCTCGATGTGCGAGTCGGTCGTGATGTAGTTCTTGATGTCCTTGTAGAACACCGACGCCGCGAGCACTGACTGATCGGCGAAGTACCACTCGGCCGAGAGATCGTAGTTGTACGACTTGAACGGATCGAGGTTCGAGTTGCCGCCGGAACCCGTCAGCACCGTGTCGTTGAGGAACGTGTTGTGCACTTCCTGGTTGTACGGCGCCCACGCGATCACTTCGGCAGCCGCGCCGCGCAGCACGACGTCCGGAGCCAGGTCCCACGCGATGTTGAACGACGGCAGCACGTTGTTGTGCGAGTTCGTCGCGGTCTGCCAGCTGCCGTCCGGCGCGGGATACGTCGGCGTCCCGGAATAGTTGAAGCCGGACGATTCGATCTCGGTGTGCACGAAGCGCACGCCGAAGTTGCCGCGAACGCCTTCGCCGCCGAAATTCGCCTGCGCGTATGCGGCGTCGGATGTCTGCTCCAGCGCGTACGTGTTGTTGAGATACGAAGCGGGATCGGGCGAATTGCCGAGCGGGCTTCCCAGCACCCAGTTGCGCACGTCGTCCCAGCTCGTCTCGACGTGATGGCGCTGGTCGTTCGCGAACGGGAATCCGTCGAGGATGTCGGTGTAGCCGTGGAAGCCGATCGTCGCGAGATCGGCCGTGCGCACGCCGCCGACAATGTAGAGCGCGCGGCTCTCCTCGTGCTTGGCGTAGCGGTAGCCGACGAGGATCTCGTTGACCCAGCTGTCGATGCTCTTCGACCAGTCGACCTGGCCGTAGGTATCCTTCGCTTCGGCGGGCCACTGGCCGTAGTTGCCGCCCCAGCCGCCGCCCGGCGTGTCGCCGTCGTGCCAGTTCGAAGGATCGGCCGCGGCGGCGGAATCGTCGAACGTGATGCCGCGACGGACGTCCCACGAATAGCCGCCGTTGTAGTACGGCTCGATGAACGCCTGCGTGTTGTCGGTGTTGTTCGAGCGGCTGTAGCCGCCCTGCGCCGAGAGGTTCCAGCCGTCGCCGTGATACGCGCCGGAAAGATCGAGTCCGTACGTCTTCACGACCGACGAGCGCGCCTGGTTGTCGAGATAAGTATTGACGGGGCCGGTGCCGCCGTTGTCGGGCAGGCCCGGGCAATCCGGATCGTCGTTGCCGCACGAATGTCCGCCGGTGATGAGGCCGTGGCCGTTCGACGTGAGGCCCGTGATGTTGAGCGGCGTCTGCGACGTGAAGCCGTACATCGACTGGTTGAAGTTGTTGAAGTTCTCGCGGATGAAGAGTCCCTTCGCGGCGAACTCGAGCTCGTTGCTCGGCTTCCACTGGAGGTTCACGGTCGCCGAATCGCGCTTGCGCGTCTGCTGGAAGTACGCGGCGTTGATCTCCTGCGGCATGAGATCGTTCGGATTCAGCGTACCGTTCGCGATGCCTTCGGCGACGGCCGGGCTCGACGACAGGCTCGATACCGGGCTGTAGCCGAAGATCTCCTCGCCCTGACGATCGACCTTCTCTTCGTAATGCTGCACCGAGAACGCGGCGCCGAACGTCGATTCGGGATTCTTCCAGCTGTAGAGGAACGATGCGTTCGGCTTCGTCGTGTCGGACTGATCGCCGTACGTCGCGCCAATCGAACCCGAGATCGTGTTCGCGCGAAGATCGAGCGGATCGCGCGTGTGCATCAGCACCGTGCCGCCGATGCTGCCTTCGGGAAGGCGCGCCTCGGGCGA
>DASZWL010000124.1:0-1803 GCA_035546695.1 Rhodanobacteraceae bacterium
AACGAGGAGTCCGCCAGCGGCTACGAGATTTTCGTGTGCCGGAACATCCCGCCGAAGTGGCCGGAAATCTGGGGCACGAAGCCGAGATTCGGCTGAGCGTCGGCCGCGCTATAATTCAATGCTTTGCAGCCGCCGACCAGAACCATGATCGAAACCAACCCGATTGCCGCGCGTATCGCCGACCTGACCAGCCGCGTCGAGTCGTTACGGAGGTATCTTTGACTTCGACGCGAAGGCGGAGCGCCTCGAAGAGGTCACACGTGAGCTCGAAAACCCGAGCGTCTGGGACAATCCTCAGCGTGCGCAGGATCTCGGCAAGGAGCGCGCGAACCTCGATCGCATCGTCGGCGGCATCCGCACGCTGACCGATTCGCTCGGCGAGGCCGGCGATCTGCTCGATCTCGCCGTCGGCGAGAACGACGAGAGCACGATCTCGGCGGTCGCGGCCGACGTCGAGAATCTTTCCTCGAAGGTCGAGAAGCTCGAGTTCCAGCGCATGTTCTCGGGCAAGATGGATTCGGCGAATGCGTTCGTCGACATCCAGGCCGGCGCCGGCGGCACCGAGGCGCAGGACTGGGCCGAGATGCTCTTGCGCATGTACCTGCGCTGGTGCGAGCACAAGGGCTGGAAGACCGAGCTGCTCGAAGTCTCGGCGGGCGAAGTCGCCGGCATCAAGAGCGCGACGTTCCGCGTCGAGGGCGATTACGCATACGGCTGGCTCAAGACCGAGATCGGCGTGCATCGTCTGGTTCGCAAGTCGCCGTTCGATTCGGACAATCGCCGCCACACGTCGTTTTCGTCGGTGTTCGTGAGCCCCGAGGTCGACGACGATATCGACATCGAGATCAATCCAGCCGATCTGAAAACGGATGTCTATCGTTCGTCCGGCGCAGGCGGACAGCACGTCAACAAGACCGAATCGGCCGTGCGCATCACGCACGTGCCGAGCGGCATCGTCGTCGCGTGCCAGACCGAGCGTTCGCAGCACGCGAACCGCGATCGCGCGATGAAGATGCTGAAGGCGAAGCTCTACGAGATGGAGCTTCTGAAGCGCAATGCGGAGAAGGACGCGTTGGAGGCGACGAAGTCGGACATCGGCTGGGGCTCGCAGATCCGGAATTACGTGCTCGATCAGTCGCGGATCAAGGATCTGCGCACCGGCATCGAGCGGACGGATACGCAGAAGGTGCTCGACGGGGATCTCGACGAGTTCGTCGAGGCGAGTTTGAAAGCAGGACTCGAAGCAGGCGCGAAGCGCTCCGACGCGTAGCGATGCGACGCAATTGCCGTCATTCCGGCGAAGGCCGGAATCCATTTTGATCTTCGTGCGCCAGAGCAAAATGGGTCCCGGCCTTCGCCGGGACGACGAAATGGAAGGTTTTTACGAGCTGAAAACATGAGCGACGACAACAACGCAACGCTGCCCGAAGACGAAAACCGGCTCATCGCCGAGCGCCGCGAAAAGCTGCGAGCGCTGCGCGGGCAAGGCATCGCGTTCCCGAACGATTTTCGTCCCGATGCGTTCGCCGGCGATCTGCAACGCGAATACGCCGACGTCGAAAAATGGACGGCAGAAGCGCTGACCGCGCTCAACCGCCGCGTGCGCGTCGCCGGCCGCATCATGGCGCGGCGCGGGCAGGGCAAGGTCAGTTTCATCCAGATCCAGGACGTCTCCGGCGCGATCCAGGTATTCGCGCAGGCGAACGCGCTCGGCGACGCATACGAGGCGATCAAGAGCTGGGATCGCGGCGACATCGTCGGCGTCGAAGGCGCGCTGATGCGCACGAAGACCGGCGAGCTTTC
>DASZWL010000125.1:0-16032 GCA_035546695.1 Rhodanobacteraceae bacterium
CAGGCTGAACGCGACGAAGAGCAGGATCACGACGAGCTTGATCGCGACGACGAACGCGTTCAGCGACGCCGACTGCGTGACGCCGACATAGCAGACGTAACTGATCGCCGCGACGATCAGCACGGCCGGCAGGTTGATCAACGCGCCAGTCGTCGAGATCGCGCCATTGGTGACGGTCAGCGGAGCGTTCGAGAGCGCGGCCGGCAGCGAGAGCGGCGCGCCGACGAGCTCGCCGATCGATCCGAGCAGGCTGTTGAAGTAGCCGGACCATCCGACGGCGACGGTCGAGGCCGCGAAGAGGTATTCGAGGATCAGCATCCAGCCGATGAACCACGCGACGAGCTCGCCGAGCGTCGCGTACGAATACGAGTATGCGCTGCCCGAGACCGGCAGCATCGAGGCGAATTCGGCGTAGCAGAGCCCCGCGAACGCGCAGGCGATGCCGGCGAAGACGAAGCTCAACACGACTGCGGGACCGGCGTGCATCGCGGCGGCCTGGCCGGTCAGGACGAAGATGCCGGCGCCGATGATCGCGCCGATGCCGAGCAGCACGAGATGCTTCGCGGTCAGAGCGCGCTTCAGCGTGATCTCGCCGGTGATTGGCCCCTGATCGTGCTCGCCGGCGTCGACGTGCGGCGTCGCATGCACCGGCTGGACGATGAAAAGATTCTTGAACATCGAGTCCCCCTCCAAGAGAACCAGGAAAGCTCCGAGTCGGTCCGTCCCGGACGTTTCGGATTCGCCGGGTCAGGCCAGCGGCCGGTCCCGATTTCTCTCGGCACGGAGCCAAGGCTCCGCGCCTGCGCGACCCGTCCGCGGGCCGCAAGGCCTCTCGACGGTCGAAGGAGGCTCGTTTGCCGCAGCGCGGCATCGCCGCGCGCGAAATCGCGGCCAAGTTAACCCACGGTTACGGTGCGCACAAGCGCCGACCGACAGCGTTGGCGCAGGATGCCGCGATCCTTATGCTCGCCGCGATGGACGATACGATGCTCCCGCTGCGCGAGGCGCTGTCCGACTACCGCGACGCGCATCCGGCCACCGCCGCGACGGCAGCGGAGTTCCTGCGCTTTCTCGAATCCGCGCCGGACGTCTTCGAGCGGACACACGCGATCGGGCATTTCACGGGTTCGGCCTGGCTCGTCGACCGATCCGGCGAACGCGTGCTGCTGACGCACCATCGCAAGCTGAACGCATGGCTCCAGCTCGGCGGACACGCCGACGGCGACGCCGATCTC
Organism: Rhodanobacteraceae bacterium; assembly: GCA_035546695.1. Taxonomy (GTDB): domain Bacteria; phylum Pseudomonadota; class Gammaproteobacteria; order Xanthomonadales; family Rhodanobacteraceae; genus Dokdonella_A. The sequence continues at coordinate 1,236 of DASZWL010000125.1, forward strand.
GCGCGCGTCGCGCTGCGCGAAGCGGAGGAGGAATCGGGGCTCTCCGATCTCGTCGTCGAGCTCGCGATCTTCGACATCGACCGGCACAGGATTCCGGCGCGCGCGAACGAGCCCGAACATTGGCATTACGACGTGCGCTATGTCGTCCGCGCGACGAAGGGCGAGATGTTCGTCGTCGGCGACGAATCGCACGATCTCGCGTGGCGGCGCGTCGACGAGCTCGTCGGCGACGAAGGCGTCGATACGTCGGTGCGGCGCATGGCGCGTCGGTGGCTTGCGCGAGACAGCTAGCTGCGTTGCGACGGCCTCACGGCCTCGTCTTCCGTTGCAACGACGTCGCGCAGCTTCGTCATCCCGGCGAAGGCTGGGATCCATTTCGATCCTGCGGTGTTTCGGAAGCACATGAGTTCCGGCTTTCGCCGAGACGACGAGAAGGCGCATCGCTGCATCGATGAATCAGGCGCGGCCCGAAAACTCGCCCGTCGTCGTGTTGACGAGGATTTTCTCGCCGGTCGTGATGTATTCGGGAACGAGGATCTCGATTCCGGTCGCAAGCTTCGCCGGCTTGGGGCGCTTCGTCGCGGTCGCGCCCTTGAGTTCGGGAGCTGTGTCGACGACTTCGAGCGCGACCGTCGGCGGAAGCTGCACCGCGACCGGCATCTCGTCGATGATCTGCACGTAGCAGCCCTCGATGCCGTCGGCGATGTAGCCGGCCGCGTCGCCGACGACGTTCGCGTCGAGCGTGTATTGCGTGAAATCCTCGCTGTCCATGAACACGAACGCGTCGCCGTCCTTGTACGAGAACGTGACGGCGCGCCGCGTCACTTCGGTTTCGCGCAGCTCGTCCTCGGCGCGCAGCGAGAGATCGAGCTTTTGCCCGCCCGGCACGCTGTACATGATGAAGCGGAACGTGACGTTGCCGCCGCGGCCCTGCGGCGCGCTGCGCTCGATGTCGCGGACCTGCCAGACTCTGCCGTCGTGCTCGACGACATTGCCGCGCTTGATGTCGTAGGCTTTCATTCGGAAATCGGATTCCTCATGGGGTGGGTCTCGGCCCACCGTTTGCGATCGGTGGGCCAAGGCCCACCCTATGTACAATGGAATTCTCGCATGCTGGAGACTTCGCCATGTTGCTGACCGCCATACTTCTCCCGGCGCCCGAAGGCGGATTCACGGCGATGAATCCGGAGACCGGCACGACGACGGAGGGCGAGTCCGTCGAGGAAGCGCTCGCGAATCTGCGCGAAGCGACCGAGCTCTATCTCGAGGAATTCCCGCTCTCGATCGCTGGGCAGCCCTTGATCACGACGTTCCAGGTCGAGGCGCATGCCTAAGCTTCCGCGTGTCTCGGGCGCGCAGATCGTGCGTGCGCTCGAGCGCCTTGGCTTCGTCGCCGTGCGTCGTCGTGGCAGCCACGTCGTCATGCGGCGCGGCGCGGCCGGATGCGTCGTCCCCGATCATCGCGAGGTCAAGCTCGGTACGCTCGTCGGCATCTTGAAGCAAGCAGGTGTCGAAGCAAACGAATTCGAAGCCGCGCATCGCGGCTGATCTTATTTCGGCGCGAGACGGATCGCACCGTCGATGCGGATCGTCTCGCCGTTGATGTACCGGTTCTGCAGGACGAACGCGACCGCGTCCGCGAACTCCTCGGGCTTGCCGAGCCGCGAGGGATACGGCACCTGCGCGCAGAGCGACTGGTAGACCGGTTCCGGCATGCCGTCGACCATCGGCGTGTGGAACACGCCCGGCGCGATCGTCGCGACGCGTACGCCGATCCGCGCGAACTCGCGCGCCATCGGCAGCGTCATGCCGACGACGCCGCCTTTCGAGGCCGAATACGCGGCCTGTCCGATCTGACCTTCGAACGCGGCGATCGACGCCGTATTGACGATGACACCGCGCTCGCCGTCCTCGCCGGGCGCGTTGTGCTGCATGAGATCGGCCGCCGCCTTCGCGACGTTGAAGCTGCCGACGAGATTGACGGTCACGGTCGTCGCGAACGTCGAGAGCGGCATCGGGCCTTCCTTGCCGAGCACGCGGCCGGCGCCGAGGATGCCGGCGCAACTCACGGCGACGTTGAGCCCGCCGAGTTTCGCGTGCGCGGCCTTCAGCGTCGCGACGATCGCGCTTTCGTTCGTGACGTCGGCGCGGAAATAGCTCGCGCCGATCTCGGCGGCCGCTGCGTTGCCTTTCTCGTCGTTGACGTCGAGCAGCGCGACCTTCGCGCCGTGTGCGGCGAGATGCTTCGCGACCGCGAAGCCGAGACCGGAAGCGCCGCCGGTGACGACGGCCTTGACTTGATCGAGCTGCATGGAGATTGCCCTTCGGATTCGAGGGCGCGGATTCTAGCAGCGCACGCTGTCACTTCTCCCGCTTGCGGGAGAAGTCGGCGCGTCAGCGCCGGATGAGGGCGCTCTTGAGACGCCCAACCCAGCTTGTCCTCACCCCAACCCTCTCCCGCAAAGCGGGAGAGGGAGAAAAGCTTCAGCGCACGGGAGCCATCAAGTGCTGATACGGCGTTCCGGCCCACATGACGTACGGCTGCGACGTATCGGGATCCGCGCCTTTCGGATACGAATCGTAGAACGACGCATCGCCGCCGACGATCATGATGTGCGGCCCGGTCTTGATCCAGTGATTGCCGGCTTCGGGCTTCGTCGCGTACGGATCGGTGTTGCTGCCGTCGGTACCACCGGCGAGCATGTACATGAAGCCGACCTTGTTCGACGGCGGCGGCTTGTGCGCGACCCACGCACCGACCCATTCCATCGCGTTCTGGTCCATGCACATCGGATCGGGTCCCGGCGTCGCGGGATTGTCGGGCATGCAGGTGAAGCCGTTCGTGCCCTTGCGCAGCGAGTGCATTCCCTTGTCGTCCATCGTCGCGACGGACGCGTTCTTCGCGATGGCCGCGGGCGCGGCGCGGAGCGCGCTCGCGATGAGCTGGGCATCGCTCGGCGCCTTGGCGGCGGAAGCGCTGCCGGCGGCGAGCGCCGAAAGCGGAAGCGCAGCGGCAAGCGCCGCGACGAGCAGACATAGCGTGACGGAATACGAGCGCATGATGACCTCCCCTCCGAGATCCGGATGAACGACGGATGCGTCGTCGCGCGCAATCTCCTCCTCGGAATTGAACGCGTCAACGCGGAAAACGAAGCGAAACGATCGCCTCGTCGCGCGGCATAGACCGTGCCATCGTGCAAGGGATTTCAGCGATCTTTTCGCGACTTCAGAGCTTGCTCGGATGGAAGCGGTTGTAACCGTTGTGCTTTCCCGGTTCCACGTCTCTCAGAAGCTTCACTCAGCCGCCTTCGGCGCGGCCTCTCTCGCCAATGGGAGAGGCGAACGGCAACGTTGCGATGGATGCGGCGCGCACCTCCGCCCGAGCAAGCAGGAGTTCCGGCATGGGCGTCCGCTCGACGATCGGGCACACTTCGTCCTTTCGCCTGCGGGGAGGTCCGATGAAATCCATGCGCTCGATCGTTCTTGCGGCCGCGGTCGCCGCATCGTTCGCCTTCGCCGCCATCGCATCGCCCGCCATTGCCGCATCATCCCCTGACAAGACCGACGCAAAGTCGCCGGCGGATATCGCGACCGCAACACGCGGCACCGAACACGTCGCCGGCTTCCTCGACGTCTACCGCGATTCCGCCAAAGGCCGCGTGCTGCTCGGCGTGCACGCGCTCGATACGCCGTTTCTGCTCGTCACCTCGCTGCCGTGGGGCCTCGGCTCGAACGATGTCGGGCTCGATCGCGGCCAGAGCGGCGAATCGCATCTCGTCGAGTTCCGTCGCGCGGGCTCGCGCGTGATGCTCGTCGAGGACAACACGAAGTTCCGCGCCGTGTCGTCGAATCCGGACGAAGCGCAGAGCGTCAGGGAGGCGTTCGCCGAATCCGTGCTCTGGGCCGGCGACATCGTCGGCGAGCGCAAGGGCGCCGATGCCGGGATCGTCGTCGACGTCGGCTCGCTGCTGACGACCGATCTCCACGGCATCGCGCGCCGGCTCGCCGACGCGAAGCAGGGCAAGTACAAGATCGACGAGAAGCGGAGCGCGCCGCTCGCAAACGAAGCCAGGGCGTTCCCCGACAACACCGAGCTCGAGGCGATGCTGACGTTCAAGGGTCCGGGCGATCAGCCGTTCGTCAAGGACGTCGCGATGGAGCCCGACAGCCTCACGATGCGCCAGCACCTGAGCTTCGTGCGTCTGCCGCCGCCGGGCTACGTGCCGCGCGCTTACCATCCGGCGTCCGGCGCGTTCAGCGTCGGCTGGTACGACTACGCGCAGCCGCTGGGATCGAGCATCGACCGGCGCGTGCAGCCGCGATTCCGGCTCGAAAAGACCGATCCCGCCGCCGCGACCAGCACGGTCAAGAAGCCGATCGTGTTCTACGTCGACCGCGGCGCGCCCGAGCCGGTCCGCTCGGCGCTGCTCGAAGGCGCGAACTGGTGGAAGAGCGCGTTCGAGAAAGCCGGCTTCAAGGATGCGTACCGAGTCGAGCTTTTGCCCGAGGGCGCCGATCCGATGGACATCCGCTACAGCATCATCACCTGGGCGCATCGCTACACGCGCGGCTGGTCGTACGGCATGCCGATCGTCGATCCGCGCACCGGAGAAATCATCAAAGGCTCGGTGACGCTCGGCTCGCAGCGCGTCCGGCAGGACATCCTGATCGCCGAAGCCTTGCTCGCGCCGTACGACAAATCGAATTCCGCCGAGCTTGCGAACGAGGCGCAGCAGATGGCGCTCGCGCGACTGCGCCAGCTCGCGGCGCACGAAGTCGGACACGCGCTCGGCTTCGCGCACAACTTCGCGGCGAGCCGGCTTGGCAACGGCTCGGTCATGGATTATCCGCATCCTTTGATCAAGCTCGATGCGAACGGCGGGATCAGCCTCGATCACGCGTACGGCGTCGGCGTCGGGCCGTGGGACGATTTTCTCGTCGCGCACGGATACGAGCAGTTTCCGGCCGATGACGAAGCCACGTCGCTCGCGAAGCTACGCGCCGACATCGCGAAGGCGGGCTTTCGCTACATGAGCGATCCCGATTCGCGCGCGCCGGGCGATGCCGAGCCCGACGGCAACCTGTGGGATTTCGGACCCGACACGCTGTCATCGTTCGACGCGCTGATGGCCGCACGCCGCAAGGCACTCGATGCGTTTTCGATCGGCGTGCTGCCGCCCGATCGCGAGGTCGGCGAGATCGAAGCGCGGCTCGTGCCGCTCTATCTCCTGCATCGCTATCAGACCGAAGCCGTCGCTCGGCTCGTCGGCGGTGCGGATTATTCGTATTCCGAAGCAGGCGATCGCGCGGCTGGAACGAAGGTCGTGCCCGCCGCGACGCAGCGCGCAGCGCTCGATCGCCTCGTCGCGACGCTCGGCGCCGAAGATCTCGCTCTGCCCGCGAACGTGCTCGATCTCGTCACGCCGCCCGGCAACGACTATCAGCGCAATCGCGAATATTTCGCGAACAAAAGCGCGCCGCTGTTCGATGCCTTCGGCGCGGTCGAAGCCGCGGCCGCGAACACCGTGCAGTATCTTTTCGCGCCGCAGCGGCTGAATCGCCTCGCATGGCAGCATGCGCGCGACCGGAGCGAGCCCGGCGTGGCCGATGTGCTCGATGCGGTGTTCCGCGGCACCTGGCAGCGCGACCGGACCGGCGATGGCGTGCCCGCCGGTATGGCCGTCCAGACGGCCGCGAACTGGGTCGTGCTCGATGCGCTGCTCGGCGCGCTCGAGGCGGGCCAGCTTCATGCGCAGGTCGATGCGGACGTGCGCGCGTCGCTCGTCGAATGGCAGAAATGGCTTGCGAAAAACGCGGGCGAGGGCAGCACCGGCGCGAGCCGCGCCGAAGCGGCGTCGACGATCGCGAAATATCTTGCCGATCCGAAATCGGTGAAATTGCGCCCGCTGCCGACGATCCCGCCGGGTGCGCCGATCTGACCCGCGTTGCATCGCACAGGCTTCGCCCCACTTCGTGATGCGCATAGGGTGGGCCTTGGCCCACCCTATGACTCGGATTCACTTCTCCCGCTTGCGGGAGAATTCGGCGCGCAGCGCCGGATCAGGGCGAACGGAGTGATGTGCCCCGGTGCGGGTGCATCACTCACGTCGCTCGCCTAGCCACGAGAACGCCGATTCGATGAACGGCGTGGCGTTTTCGAATACCGGCACGCCATGACACATGATCGCGGCGCGCGGTTGCCACGCGAGGATGCGCCGCACCGATTCGCGCGCCTGATCGCGATGGCCGCGGAACGTCAGCCGAAAATCGGCCGGCGTCTTTCCGTTCGGTGCGAGCACGCCGCCGAGACGCGCAATGAACCGGTGGAACGGCGAGAGCATCCGTCCGTCGAAGTTCTCGATCAGATCGCCGAAGATCGCGGTCCGCGAGCGCTTGTGGAAGAACACGATTTCCTGGAACAGATAGCTGCCCGGGAAGAGGATCTGGTCGATCTCGTCGCGCCATGCGGGATCGGGCGCGTCGCGGAGATCGCCGTCGAACGCGAGATCGGGCCGCTTCGCGCGCAATCCCGGCGACGCGAACATCCGTGCGTTCGCGTATGCCTCGCGCCACGGCTGCATGAAAAGATGGTGCAGCTTGTTCGGCGAGACGATCCAGCGCGGCGTGCCGAGCTTCGCGACGAGTATGCGAATCTCGTCGGTCAGCGGAATCGGAGAATGGATGAAGAGGCCGTCGTCGACGCGCGCGATCGTCATCCGCGTCGAAAACGGCATCGTGACCCAGCGCAGGATCGGACCTTCGACGATCCAGAGCCCATCGGCGATCTCGAGCGGACTTTGCATCGTCGCGAAGCATAGCCGGCGACGTCCGCATGTCTCCTGAATCGCGTCGCGCGCCGCAGGATGCCGCCGCGCGCGTTGCGCGCATTTTCCGATCGAGCGGCGCAATAGTCTGCTACGCCGGCGTCGCGAGCTTCAGGCCGACGATTCCGGCGAGGATGAGCCCGACGCTGACGAGCCGGAGCGCATGCGCCGGCTCGCCGAACAGCACGATGCCGAGGATCACGGTGCCGACCGCGCCGATGCCGACCCACACCGCGTACGCCGTCCCGACCGGCAGCGCCTTCATCGCGACGCCGAGCAGCGCGAGGCTCGCGATCATCGCGAGCGCCGTGCCGACGCTCGGCCAGAGCCGCGTGAAGCCTTCGGTGTACTTGAGGCCGATCGCCCAGCCGACTTCGAGAAGACCCGCGACGATCAGCAGCAGCCAGGACATGACGTCTCCTCGGCAAGGAAGCGACGGATCCGCGCTAGCATGCGCGGGCGGATTCCCATCCTAAGCGCTGAATCGAGGAGGCGCCATGCGAGACACGTATCGGCTCGTTTCCGGAATCGTCTTCGGCGTCGTCTCGATCCTCCAGCTCGTCCGCGCGATCAGCGGATGGCCGGTGCAGATCGGGCCGTTCGCCGTGCCGTTGTGGTTCTCGTGGATTGCGTTCGTCGCAGCGGGCGTGTTGTGCGTCTGGGCATTCCGCGCGCAGCGGCGATAAGCGCGTCGCGCTCGCGGATCAGGCGGTTTCCGCGGCGGCCCGGGCAGGATAAGGATCGGCGAGAACGGCCGAGCCCGTCTCGAGCAGCGACTTCAGGTTCGAGAGAACCTTCGGCCATCCGCCGCCAACCGCCCCGATGAGCCTGGACGGATCGCGATCGATCGTGTGCGTGATCGAGAGCCTGACCGCCGATCCGCTTCGTTCGATCTCCATCGTGCAGAGCGAAGGGCCCTCGGCTTTCAGGTCGGGCTTGTCCTGGTGCTGCCAGCGGATCACGAGGCGCCGCGGCGGCTCCGCTTCGACGATTTCCCCGGCATCGAGAACCTCGCCGCTGCCGGACAGGAGCTTCCACGGCGATCCCGCCGTCCACGCGCTTTCGCAGTGGCAGCCGAACCAGTATTGCTTCGCGAACTCCGCGTCGGTCAGCGCGGACCAGAGCTTTTCCGGCGTCGTGCGGATATAGGTCACGTAGACGAAGGTCGATCTAGCCATTGCGTTTCTCCAGGTTGCGTTTGAGCTTCGACAGCGCCTTGAGGCGCGGCTTTTCGAACTTGGCGATCCAGCGTTCGTAGATTTCCTGCAGCGGAACCGGGTTCAGGAAATGCAGCTTTTCGCGGCCGCGCCGCATCGTCGCGACGAGATTCGCCTCTTCGAGGACGCCGAGGTGCTGAGTCACGCCCTGGCGCGTCATGTCGAGGTGATTGCAAAGCTCGCCGAGGGTCTGTCCGTCGTGCGCGTGCAGGATATCGAGCAGCGTGCGGCGGCTCGGATCGGCCAGAGCCTTGAAGAGCGCGTCGTCGTCGCGATCGGTCATGCGTAATTGGCAAGTGATTGCTTGCGTGAATAATAGGCAAGTAATGTATTGCATGTCAACCGGCGCCTCGTTCGTGACGGATACCTGTCATGACAGACATCCATCGGCGCGATCCGTTGAAATGCCTTCTGCGCGTGCCGATACTCGTCGCTTGCTTCCGGAGACTCGCGCATGAAACGCTCGGCATACCGCGCCATCGCCATTCCTTCGCTCGCTTGCCTGGCTGCTGTCGCGGCCCCGCAGCCGGCGAAGGCACACGATGTGAACCCGCTCGATCCGCTCGACTGGCTGCAGGAGCAGCAGATCACCGCGGACGATGGAGCGTCGAACGCGGAATTCGGCGTCGCCGTCGCGCTGCACGGCACGACGGCGATGGTCGGCGCGCAGCAGGCCACGATCGGCGCCAACGAGGATCAGGGCGCGGTTTACGTGTTCGACCAGTCCGGCGGCGAATGGACGCAGTCGCAGAAGCTCGTGTCGGACGACGGTGCGGCATTCGACACGTTCGGCGACGCCGTGGTCTTCGAAGGCGACACGGCCATCGTCGGCGCGTACGCCGCGACGGTGAACGATTTTCCGTATCAGGGCGCCGCGTACGTGTTCACGCGATCGAACGGCACCTGGACCCAGTCGCAGAAGCTCGCGCCCGACGACGGGACGGACTTCAACTATTTCGGATACTCCCTCGCGCTCGAGGGCGACACCGCCCTGATCGGCGCCGACCTGCTCGGCGCGGTCTACGTGTTCCGTCGATCGGACGGAACATGGACGCAGAGCCAGAAACTCACCGGCAGCGACGAAGGCCCGAGCGACGTGTTCGGCTATTCGGTGCTCGTGCAGGGTTCTACGGCCTTCGTCGGCGCCTACGGCAACAACGGCTTCCAGGGCGCCGTGTACATATTCACCGAATCCGGCGGCACATGGACCGAAACGCAGAAGCTGACCGCCGACGACGGCGCATCGAACACCTATTTCGGCTATGCGATTGCCGTGTCGGGAACGAATCTTCTCGTCGGTGCGTGGGGCTCGAATCCCGGCGGCAACGATACGCAAGGCGCGGCGTACGTCTTCACCGAATCTGACGGTACGTGGACGCAGACGCAGAAGCTCGTCTCCGACGACGGCGCGCCATTCGACAAGTTCGGCCATTCCGTCGCGATCGACGGCACGCGCGCGGTCATCGGCGCGGACGGCGTCGACGCGGGGCAGGGCGGAGCGCAGGGCGCCTTGTACATCTTCGACGAATCGGGCGGCGCGTGGACGCAATCGCAGAAGCTTCTCGCAAGCGACGGCACGCACAACGACCAGCTCGGATTCCCGGTCGCGCTCGACGGCACGCGCGCACTCGCCGGCGCGTGGGGCTGGCCGGCCGGCGCGCTGATCGGTGCGGCGTATTTCTTCACGACGGATGCGGAGCCGGACGACACGATATTCCTCGACGGGTTCGACGGCGCATCACCGTAACGCGCTTCGCCGGGCCGAGCGCGCAGGTATTGCGCGCGCGCACGTCGGATTTTCCGGTCGCCGCGCATCATCACCGCAAGCTGGAATCGATCAGGATTCGTTGGCCCCATAGGGTGGGCTTCAGCCCACCATAAGTGCGACGCCACGGTGGGCTGAAGCCCACCCTATGAGTTACGCGCCACAGACTCCCGCCGCTAGCGCCGCGGCGGCGGCAAGCTTCTGCTTCGCTTGCCAAGGAGGTCCGATCGCTCGGCCCATCGCGGCGAGAAAGGCATCCACATCTTCGCCATCGAGCGCATTCGCCGCATCGCGAAACACGCGCTCGCGATCGTACCGATGCACGCGCCAGCCGCGTGCTTTCGCCGCAGCAGCCAGCGCCTCGCGATACATCGCCGAATCGGCCATGCTCGCCGCGCGCGTATCGCGGATGCATTCCTCGATCGTCGGCGGCAGCGCGGGACACTCGCGAATCGCGATGCAAGCGATCGGTTGCGACACCGACGCAGCCAGCGCATCCAGGCTTTCGCGCGCACCGCGCGCAGCCGCCTCGCGCACGTGCTCGACGAGCGCGATCACATCGGGCAGCGAAATCTTCCGCGCCCACGGACTGTTCACGTAGCGGCCGATCGCCCACGATCCTTCGTGGTGATACGGATGCGTCGGCAATCCGTGCGTGAGATCGATGCGGCGACGATCGAGCAGCCGATGCTCGGCATCGAGCGTGATCAGGATCGCCGAGTTGCCGTGCTCAGCGACGCCGACCGTGGCTGTCCCGGATTCGTTTGCGTGCTTTGTCACGTCTTCTCCGATGCAGGAAGAAAAGCCACTCGAAGGATGGTCCACGATACATCCGCTACGAGCCGCCTCGCGCGCGGACGAATGATCACGGTTCAGGCCGATTTGATCTTCCGGCGGCTGCTCCAGACTGCTTGTTCCAACGAACCACTGGTGTTACCTTGGTGTTACCCTCGATGTCACCCGAACCGCCATGTCGACCACGTCTCTGAAATTGCCCGATGATGTGAAGCGTCTTGTGGCCGCGGCTGCCAAAAAACGTGGCGTGACACCGCATGCGTTCATGGTCGAGGCCATTCGCTCGGCGGCCATGGCGGCCAAACTGCGTGCGGAGTTCGTCGCTGATGCAGATGCCGCGCGGAAGGACGCTCTGGCTTCCGGCACCGGCTTCGCTGCGGCCGACGTCCACGCGTATCTTCGAGAGCGCGTGCGAGGAAGCCGTGCGGCGAAACCCAGGGCGAGATCTTGGCGCAGCTGACGTATACGGCCGGAGCGCTGCGGGATATCGAGCGGCTGGTCGATTTTCTGATCGATGCCGACGCTGCCGTCGCCGTGCAGGTAGTGGAGCTCATTGTCGAAGCCGTTGAAGTTCTCGCCAACCATCCGCTGGTCGGTCGAAAGGCCGAAAAGGGATACCGCGAGCTGGTCATCTCGCGCGGTCACTCCGGTTACATCGCGCTGTACAGCTACGAGCGGCAGCAGGATGCCGTTCTGATCCTTGCCGTACGCCACCAGCGCGAGGCCGGATATCCGGACGAAGGTTAGCCACGCGGTCGCGGAGCCCAGCCCGATAGGGTGAACTTTAGCCCACCAACGCACTCAACTTCGCGCCTTGCGAATGTACAGCCGCCGCGGCAGTCGCAGCCCCACGCGATGCAGCGCGAGATCGCCCTGCGAGTCGGTCGTGAGATAAGCCGCCGAGCCGATCGGAAAGCCGATCGCCTTCAGCCAGTCGCCGCAGAGGACGAGAATGGGTACTTCGATGGCAGGCGCTTCGACCTCGGGCGCATCGGCGCCGGCAGCGCCGTTCTTCACGGTCGCCGACGAGATGATCCGGAACGCCTCCGGAATCCGCGAGCGGCCGCGTTTCGACGGCTTGCTGGACGACGCTCGGGAAGCGATGCGAGACTTGCGGGCCATGGTGTCTCCTTTTGCAGAAGTCACCGTTTTGGCGAATGCCCGCGGGGTGACGAGTCGCGCGGGGTTGGCGGGTCGGCAAACCTCAACCGACGAGTCCGAAGACTCCCCCGCGCGGCCCGCCGCAGATGAGCGCGGATGCGCGGCACGACGCTTGCGGCGGTAGCCGGCGCATGGGACGGACCGCCAAGCACGTTGTCGCAAATGAGCGATGTGCGTGAAGCCTAGCTAAAAAGAATTAGATACCCAGCCTAAATCGAATATCGGTGATATAGGCGCGCGGATGTATCCAATCAAAAAAGGAGGGGATTGTGGCACTAATAAAATGTTCTGAATGCTCGAAAGAGGTTTCCGATCAAGCGACGTCTTGCCCGAACTGCGGATTCCCAATGACGAGTACGGCGATTAGTTCACGCGACGAGAGCGCCGTCAATATTTCTCTTGGGTATCTCGAAATATTCGAAGGATATTCGCTAAACCCCCAAGCCGTATGTCCGCATTGTGGGAAGCGAGGTTGCGTAGCGACAAAACGCGCGAAAGCAAAAAAGGGCCTAAGCGGAGCCAAGGCGACGGGCGCTATTTTGACGGGAGGATTGTCAATCCTCGCTACCGGTCTTTCTCGCAAAGAATGGGTAACGGATGCAAAGTGCAAACATTGTAGGTCGCAGTGGATTTTTTGGAGCGACAGCGCACTTCCAAAATCCGGGGCCTGTGGTCTACCCTTGGCAAGGACCAGTTGTCGCGGAACAATTCATTCAATCCGACGCAGCTTCGCAGTGTCGGCTAATCTTCGTCAGACTGCGGCATTGCTGACATCGTAAAGTGGTGCGGCTTAAGTCAGGTATTTGGCCATTGGGGGTAGCATGGCAAAAGCACCATACAAGCATCCGACTGTATTTGTTGGTTGTCCCTATTCACCAAGAGCGAGCTACGATGCGTTTCGCAAAGCTCTGCAACGCGTGCCCATCGAGTTTCTTTATGCCGATAGTTCAATCAAGACGAAACACGTACTTGATCGAATTCGAGCGGGAATCGTTAGGGCGGATTTCTGTTTGTTCGACATCACCGATTGGAATGCTAATGTAACCTTAGAATTGGGACTTGCTGAAGGTCTCAATAGAGATTATTACGTAGTTTTTAAGCCTGGGCGGGGATCCAAGAAAGAGCCGCCTTCGGACTTAAAGGGCGTTCAGCGGTTTCAGTACTCTAACGTGCATGGGTTTGATGCCGAAAGCCTTACGTACCAGTTGAATATGCATCTAGTACAGAAGTATACACATCCGAGATATGTCTGGGATCAGCTATCTGGCCCACTTCGAGAGAAGCAGTTCTGCTTCGCCATGCAGGTCTTGGCGCATTTCAAAACGTACGTCGTGCTAAAACGGAAAGACTTGGCACCCATGGCCCAGGGTTCATACCTTCGCGACGACGCGCGCGACGAGGTTCTCCAAATTCTTCACCGTCGTGGGCTAATTACCGGAAGACTTGATGGCCAACAGTGGAGGGCGGGAAGTAGCCTATATAAGAAATTATCGTTTTGACGGGAACTTACGGCTCCCGCCCATCTCGCGGGGACGCTGCGCGACACTAGTTGACTTCCGGAACGTCGCGCCTCGATGGTCCCCAATCAGCGCTGCGCGCCGACTTCTCGCACAAGCGAGAGACGTGACAGTTGATGTTATGCGGCTTTGTGGACACCTAGCGACGATAACAAATCGTTCGCCGCCCGCAACCGCTCCGCAGCGCCTTCCAGCGGCATCTTGAACCTCAGCTTGTCCTGCCCATCCAGCGCATACACCCGCGGCTGCGCCTGAATCATCTTGATGATCGTCAACGGCTCCACATTCGGCTGCGGCCGGAAGATCACGCGCCCGCCGTTCGCGCCAAGCTCCAGCTTCTTGATGCCGAGCGCCGTCGCTGCAAGTTTGAGCTGCGTCACCGCGAACAGGTTCTTCACCTGATCCGGCAGCAAGCCGAAGCGATCGATCATCTCGACTTGTAGCTCGCGCAATTCCTCTTCGTCGCGAGCGCTCGCGATGCGCTTGTACAGCGTCAGGCGCGCGTTGATGTCGGGCAGGTAGTCGTCCGGGATCAGCGCGGGTACGTGCAGCTCGATCTCGGCTTCGTGCTCGCTCGTGAGCTCGAAGTCGGGCACTTTCCCGCTCTTCAGCGCGCGTACGGCGCGGTCGAGCATTTCGGTGTAGAGCGAGAAGCCGACTTGTTCGATCTGGCCCGATTGCTCTTCGCCGAGCAGTTCGCCGGCACCGCGGATTTCGAGATCGTGCGTCGCGAGCGTGAAGCCGGCGCCGAGCTCTTCGAGCGAGGCGAGCGCTTCGAGGCGTTTTTCGGCGTCGGCGGTGATGACGCGGCGGTCGGGCACCATCAGGTACGCGTACGCGCGGTGATGCGATCGGCCGACGCGGCCGCGCAACTGGTGCAATTGCGCGAGGCCGAAACGGTCGGCGCGATTGACGACGATCGTGTTCGCGCTCGGCACGTCGATGCCGGATTCGATGATCGTCGTGCAGACGAGCACGTTGAAGCGCTGCCGGTAGAAATCGAGCATCACCTGTTCGAGCTCGCGCTCGGGCATCTGGCCGTGCGCGATGCGCATGCGGGCTTCGGGCACGAGCTCGCCGAGCTCGCGCGCGGTCTTCTCGATCGTCTCGACTTCGTTGTGCAGGAAATACACTTGGCCGCCGCGCGCCAGCTCGCGCTGGAATGCTTCACGGATCAGCGCCGCATCGTAAGTGCCGATGAACGTCTTCACGGCGAGGCGCGATTGGGGCGGCGTCGCGATGATCGAGAGATCGCGCAAGCCTGCCATCGCCATGTTCAGTGTGCGCGGGATCGGCGTCGCGGTCAGCGTGAGCAGATCGACTTCGGCGCGAAGTTTCTTGAGCTGTTCCTTCTGACGCACGCCGAAGCGCTGCTCTTCGTCGACGATGACGAGGCCGAGGTCCTTGAAGCGCACGTCGGGCGAGAGCAGCTTGTGCGTGCCGATCATGACGTCGATCTGGCCGTCGGCGAGTTTCCTCAGCGCTTCGTCGGTCTCTTTCTTCGACTTGAAGCGCGAG
>DASZWL010000126.1:0-23779 GCA_035546695.1 Rhodanobacteraceae bacterium
TTGATCAGCACGAGAGTGCGCTGCGAGCCGAGACCACGCAGGCCGATACTCGACGTACCCGCGTAGCTGCCGCCGTTGTTGACCTGCGGGTTGACGTTGCCGCCGGTCACCGCCGGCAGTGCCTGCAGCAGATCGCCGACCGTCAGCTTGCCCGACCTTTCGATCTGGGCGCGGTCGATCGTCACGACCGGATTGGCGGTTTCGATGTCCACGCGACGGATGTTCGAACCCGTCACGGTGATGGTCTCCAGCTGCTGATTGCTCTGGTCCTGCGCGTCTTGCGCAAGAGCAGGCGCAGCGTAGCCGACCACCGCCGATGCGCTTGCGTACAACGCAAAGCGCACGGCTTTGAAAAGCTCGTTGCTCGATAGCCTCATTACACTCTCCAACGTCAGAGTTGCGTCACAGTTCGATCGGGACATGTGCTTCCCCTTCCTGGGGACGGCCAAAACGGCCTACCTAAAACCCTCGGCAGCGGCGGATACTAACAACTTTCTTACGGCATGGGAATCCCTGAGCCGAGCCTTAACAAAGTCGCGAATTCACTAAAATCCGCAATAAATATCAATTACTTGTCGAATAGTTGCAAAAGCGTACACGGAGGCGCGGACGCGACCCGGCAAGGGTCCGGCCCTTCAATCGCCAGAACGGAAAACTAAAGTACGAGCGGGGGTTTCGGACGGCCCGAACGAGCCGCCCGGGGGATCCGGATCAGAGATCCTGACGGTACTGGATGTACGGCGTGCGGGCCTGGGACGGATCGGCCTCGCGCGGCGCGTCGAGCGGCGCGCTCCAGAGATTCTGAGCGCCGACGCTGATCTCGCCGCGCCACGGCGTGCGCCACGAGACGCCGAGATCGAGCGCCGTCCACTTGCGGCCGACCAGCAGCGGATCGTCGCTGCGCAGGACATGGCCGACGATCGCGCCGCGCAGCGATCCTGCATCGACCCCGAGGCTCAGCGAAAGCTGATCGATGTCGACGCCGGGCAGCGTCGAGCCCAACGTGCCGTTGACCAGCGTGCTGCCGCGGCCATAGCTCGCGCCGAGGTCGAGCGCGGCATCGTCGGCGAACCGCCAGCGGCCACGCGCGAACAGCGAGGTCTCGGATTCGAGCCCCGAAGCCAGCGCCTGCGGCAAGGTCAGCACCGGAACGCCGGCGCCGATGCCGGAGAAAGCCGGCGCGCCGTCGCGCGCCTGCAACCAGGAAAGACCGTACGTGAGATCGAGGCCGCCTTCGGGCGACATCCATCCGAGCCCGAGCGAGCCCGTCACGCCGCCGATCCGCGAGCTATCGCAGCCGATGCCGCACAGCGACGGCAGAGTGCTTTCGCTCTGGCCGAGCAGCGCGTCGACGTGGAATCCCGTATTCGACTGCCAGCGCAAACCGCTGGATTCGAGCGGCATGCCGCCGAGCAGATACCAGCTGGCCGGCCCCGGCTGCGCCGTCGTGCCGGCGAGCAGCGGCGATCCCCATTGTCCCGGCACGGCGACGATCGCGAGCAGATGGCCATCGGCGCCGGACCATATCGGCACGAGCGAATTCGGCTCGGCGGCGAGCCACGGCGTGGCCGAGCCGTCATCGAGCGCGAGGAGCTGCGAGACGAGCGCCGTCTGCGAGGTGCCCGACCCCGCCAGAGCCGGCAACGACTGAGCCGGAGCGAGCGTCGCCAGCGAGAGGCCGAGCACGATGATGGCGAGACGCGAAAGCATGGTCGTTCACGAGACGTCGGGAGCGGAGAATTCGGAGCGCGAAGGCCGCTCCGGAGTTCCCTAGAACCTCGTGCCGATAATACGCCGATTTACGGAAAACTAACAGCGACGAAGTTCACGCCCGCGGTAACGCCGGGTGTGCCAAAGTGCAGGATCGGAATCGTCCGGGAGCGCGGCGCGTGCTTGCCGGACGGACGCGCGCGATCGGGGACTCGCGAGATTAGACTAGCCCGTTCGGCGAGCGTTTGCGCGCGGGCGTCGAGGCTGGGGGCTGACGGTGCGAGCTGCGATCCAAAGCGAATCCGTCGCGACACCGGGGCGCGACGAGCCGGCGACCGTCGGCACGCCGGCCGAGGCGCTCTATTGCGCGCTGCTTCGCGCGAACGGCATCGCGCCGCTCGAGACGGTCGTCGCGCGGGAGCTGCCGCCGCTGCTCTCCGCGCAGCGTTGCCGCCTGTACTGGCCCGACGCGGCCGAAGACGAAAGCATCGAGGTTCCGCCGGCGGTCCGTCAGGCGCTGACGCGCGGCGCCGAGGTGTCGGTCGCGGAGACGCCGGACGGCGTGATGCAGGTGGCGATGCCGCTTCGCACGCGCGCAGATGCGCCGCCGCGCGCGATCCTCTGCTGCGATTTCGCGGCGCGGATGCCCTCGCGCAACGGCCGCCTCGCGCGCATGGAAGGCGCCGCGCGGCAGATCACGCAGCGGCTCGAGGCGATCGTCGAAGTCGAGATGCTGCAACGCTCGGTCACGCGCCTCGAGCAGGCCGAGCGCCTGCAGCGCGCGCTCTACGCGATCGCCGACCAGGCTTCGAGCGGACGCGACATGCCGGACGTGCTGCGCGCGATGCACGAGATCGTCGGCAGCCTCATGTACGCCGAGAACTTCTACATCGTGCTCTACGACAAGGGCGCGGACAGCTTGCGCTTCGCGTACTTCGTCGACGTCGCCGATACCGACGTTCCTTCGAACGAGTCGACGCCGCTCGACGAGATGCGCGGGAGCCTGACCTGGCACCTCCTGCGCCGCGGCCGCGCGCTGATGGGCACGCCCGCCGAGCTCGAGAAGCACATCGGCGAGCCGCTCGTCGCGTTCGGACCCGAATGCGTCGACTGGCTCGGCGTGCCGCTCGTGCGCGGCAGCGAGGTCGTCGGCGGCATCGTCGTGCAGAGCTACACCGAATCGGCGCGCTTCGGCGAGGAAGATCGCGCGCTGCTCGCTTACGTCGCGCAGCACATCCTGACCGCCCTCGAGCACAAGCAGACGCTGACCGATCTCGAGCGCCACGTCGCCGAGCGCACCGATGCGCTGCGCGAAGCGAACCTCGTCTTGCAGCAGCAGGTCATCGAGCGCCAGCGCGGCGAGCATTTGCAGGCCGCGCTCTTCCGCATCGCCGAGCTCGCGAACACGACCGAGAGCCTCGACGAGTTCTACGAAGCGGTGCATCGCGTCGTCGGGAGCCTTCTTTATTCGCGCAACTTCTACATCGCGCTTCTCGCCGACAACCATCGCGAGCTCCTGTTTCCGTATTCGGTCGACGAGTTCGATCCGACGCGCGAGCCGCGCGAGCTCGGCAAGGGAATGACCGAATACGTCCTTCGCACCGGCACGCCGCTGCTCGCCGATCGCGACGGCATCGACCGACTGCAGGCGAGCGGCGAAGTCGTCTCGCACGGCACGATGTCTTCGTGCTGGCTCGGCGTTCCGCTGATCTGCGCCGATCGCACGGTCGGCGTGCTCGCCGTGCAGAGCTACGCCGACGATCACCGCTACACGTTGCGCGACCAGGAATTGCTGACGTTCGTCTCGTACCACATCGCGAACGCGCTCGAGAGGAAGCGCCACGCCGAATCGCTCAAGCACGCGTATGCCGAGCTCGAGCAGCGCGTCGCCGAGCGCACGGCCGAGCTCGCCGCAGCGAACCGCGAGCTGCGCGGCGAGATCGAGCGCCGCGAGCGCATCGAGCGCCAGTTGAAGCACGAAACGCTGCACGACGCGCTGACGGGTCTTCCGAACCGCGCGCTGCTGCTCGATCGGCTCGGCGCGGCGCTCGCGCGCTACACGCGCGATCCGCGTCGATTGTTCGCCGTGCTGTTCCTCGACCTCGACCGCTTCAAGATCATCAACGATTCGGTCGGACATCTGCTCGGCGACGAGTTGCTCGAAGAAGTCGGACGCCGCATCGCCGACTGCCTCGAGCCGCGAGACGTCGTCGCGCGGCTCGGCGGCGACGAGTTCGCCGTGCTCCTGACCGACATCGAGAACGACGAGGACGCGACGCAATCCGCGCAGCGGCTGATCGACGTGCTGAACGCGCCGATCCGCCTCGCGAACAAGGAAGTCTTCACTTCGGCGTCGATCGGCATCGCGGTCGCCGCGCCGCGCTATCGCAAGGCGGACGATCTGCTTCGCGACGCCGACGTCGCGATGTACCGCGCGAAATCCGAGGGACGCCATCGCTACGCGCTCTTCGATGAGACGCTGCATCGCGACGCGCTGCATCTGCTCGAGCTCGAAGGCGATCTCCGCCGCGCGGTCACGCGCAAGGAGTTCGAGCCGTTCTTCCAGGCGATCCAGCGGCTCGACGACGGCCGGATCGTCGGTTACGAGGCACTGCTCCGCTGGCGCCATCCGCAGCGCGGCCTGCTGATGCCGGACAGCTTCCTCTCGGTCGCCGAGGAAAGCGGACTCAGCGAGCAGATCGACTGGCTCGTCTTCGAGCGCGTCTGCCAGGTCGCGCCGGCGCTGACCGCGGGCGGCTGCTTCGTCGGCATCAATCTCTCGGGACGGCATTTCCACTCGGCCGATCTCGGCGGACGGCTGCTCGATCTCTTCGAGGCGCACGGCGTCCTGCCGGGAAACATCCGCGTCGAAGTGACCGAGCACGTGCTGCTCGACAATCCGGCGCTGGTCAAGCGCACGTTGCAGAAACTTCGCTCCGCCGGCATCACGATCGCGCTCGACGATTTCGGCACAGGCTATTCCTCGCTCTCGTATCTGCATCAGTTTCCGCTGCAGGCGCTCAAGATCGACCGCTCGTTCGTCGCCGAGCTCACCGCTTCGGGCAACAGCGGATCGAGCGCGGTCGTGCGCGCGATCCTCGCACTCGCCGGATCGCTCGGCATGCAGGTCATCGCCGAAGGTATCGAGAACGAAACGCAGCGCGAGCTTCTGCTCCGTCTCGGCTGCGAGATCGGGCAAGGCTTCCTGTTCGGCCAGCCGCAGCCGGCGAGCCGCTGGCTCGGCGCGACGGCGTGATCGGTACTCGCTGATTCGGCGGTGTTTGCGTCGCGCGGTGGCGCCCACGCGTCGAGACGTGTGCGCGCGAGCGCCGCGCACGCGAGGAGTCTGCTGGAATCGCAGCTCCCTCATCACGCGCTTTCCGCCATGCCGCTTTCGATCGCGATCCTCGCTTTGCTCGCTGCCGCTGCGCCGTCGCCTGCCGCACCATCGGAATCCTTCGGCGCGCTCGTCGCCGCGGAGAACGCGTTCGCGCTCGACGCGATGCACGTCGGCGTGCGACGCGCGTTTCTCGCGCATTTCGATGCGGGCTCGTGGCTGTTACGTCCGTATCCCGTGCCGGCGCTCGACACGCTCGCGCGCGATGCCGACGACGGATCGCGCCTCGAATGGGCTCCCGAGCTCGCGGGCGTTTCGGCGAGCGGCGATTTCGGCTTCACGACCGGACCGTGGAGCGCGCACGCGCCCGGCACGGATCGCCTCGCGCACGGTCATTTCCTGTCGGTCTGGAAGCGCGGCGAAGACGGCGTCTGGCGCGTGCAGGTCGACGGCGGCATCGGTCATCCGACGCTGGAACGGCCGGTCGGCGAGACGCAGTTCGTCGCGCCGTCCGTGGCGACGGCAACTTTGACGCCGGATGTGCTGGCGACGCGCCGTCACGCGTTCGAAGCGGCGGAAGATAGCCTGCGCGCCGCGCTCGAACGCGGCGGCGATGCAGCGATCTCGGCCCGGCGCGACCTCGCCGATGCCGACTGGCGCGTCATGCGTCCGAAGGAATTGCCCGCCACGGGCGATGCCGCGTTCTCGCTCGCGTCGAAAGATCCCGCACGGCGCGGCAGCGCGACGCGGCGCGCGTACGACGTCGCGTCGAGCGGCGATCTCGCTTACTCGATTGGCGGCGATGCGGCGTGCCGCGAATGCGGAAGCTACTACCGCATCTGGCGCTGGAAGGACGATCGCTGGCGGCTGCTGATCGATGTTCAGACACCGTGAAATCGATGTTTCTGCAACATCGTTCCTTCTTTGGACGCATTGAAGCTACGCCCAGAGAATGATGTAAAGGAGACCCTGAGCCATCCGCTGGTCGGGTCACAGCCCGAACGGACGACCCGCATACTCGCTCCCCTTTGCTTGGCCCACCACTCTCCAGGGGAGACACGATGCACGCATTGCCCACGCGTACCGCGCTTGCCGCGGCTCTTGCGCTCGCGCTCGGCGCGCCGTTCGGCACGGCTTCGGCCGCCGCTTCCATTCGCGCGCAGGCGCCCACGCCCGAGGCGATCGACGCCGCGCGCGCGACGCCGGGAACGATCATCCTGCGCGCCGGCATCTTCGATCCGGCGCGAGAGGTTCTCGACGGCGCGGCGATCGGCGCGGCTCCGGCGACGGCGCTTTCGCGCTACGCGATCGTGCAGTTCCAGCCGGGACGCCTCGCTTCGCAGCGCAAGGCGCTCGAAGCGCGCGGCGTCGAGTTCCTCGGCTACGTGCCGAATCACGCGTACTACGTGCGCCTCGGGCACGCGACGCTCGATGCCGTCGCGCGCGATCGCGACGTGCGCTGGGCCGGATTCGTGCAACCGGCGTTCAAGCTCGATCCCAGGCTGTGGACCGCCGCGCGCGTCGACTCGCCCGCGAAGCAGGCCGACGGCCGCTACGAGCTCATGATCGAAGGATTCAAGGGCGCATCGTCTTCCGAGATCGCCGCGACGATCGAGAAGGAAGTTCCGGGCGTGACCATCACGCAGCGGAGCGTGCGCACCGAAGCCGCGCCGTACGTGCGCGCTTCGGTCGGACTCGCGAGCCTCGATGCGCTGATCCGCGCCGCGACCGCGATCGACGGCGTCGCGTTCGTCTCGCCGTGGTATCCGACGCACACGATGAACTCGGGCGCGGTCGGCGCGATCCAGGGCAACGCGACGGGCGCCTGCGCAGGCAGCGGTCCCATCTGCGGGCCGGCGCCGATCTGGGATCACGGCATCCTCGGCTCCGGCCAGATCGCCGGCATCGCCGACTCCGGCACGACGCCGAACGCGGCGTGGTTCACGACGCTCGACAAGGGCGCGGGCCCGCACTTCGAGATCACGTTCACCGACGATCCGCCGCCGGTGCTGCCGAATATCGGCACGCTGCACCCGGACAACAAGATCCTCGGCTACTGGCTGCAGCCGGGCGGTCCGACCAACTACGACTACACCTCGGGCCACGGCACGCACACGACCGGCACGATCGTCGGCGACGCCGCCGGCACGTTCGGCGCCGACACGTATCTCGCCTCGACGCCGAGCGCGGTCAATCACGAGCTCGCCGACGGCATGGCGCCGAACGCTCAGCTCCTGTTCCAGGACATCGGACCCGACGATCCGCGCTCGGTCATCATCATCGACTTCGAAGGCACGCTCGATCAGTCGTACGCGGGCGGCGCGCGCATCCACTCCGATTCGTGGGGCGCGGGCACGTCGGGCCAGTACACGTCCGACGACGCGAACGCCGACACGGCGATGCGCAAGCACGAGAACCAGCTCGTCATCATCGCGGCCGGCAACGACCAGGCCGGCGCGATGGCGACCGGCTCGCCCGGCAACTCGAAGAACTCGGTGACCGTCGCGGCGCTCGGCCATGCCGGCAGCCTGACCAAGGCCGGCTTCTCGAATTCGGGTCCGACGGCCGACGGGCGCCTCAAGCCCGACATCTCCGCGCCGGGCACCTCGACGATCTCGGCGCGCTACGGCACGAACGTCGACGGCACGCCGACGGCGCCGCTGACCGCGAGCGCTTCCGGCACGTCGATGGCGACGCCGACGATCGCCGGCAACACGATCCTGCTGCGCCAGTTCTTCACGGACGGCTGGTATCCGCGCGGCGAAAAAACCGCTGACGACGCGCTGAATCCGACCGGTCCCGCGATGAAGGCCGTGCTCTTGAACGGCACGAACCCGATCAACTCGGCGAGTTGGCCGAGCACCGGCACCGGCTGGGGCCGCGCGTGGCTCGACGGCAACCTCTGGTTCAAGAACACGATGACGGGCGGCGACGATTCGAAGCGCCTGCGCCTGTTCGAGCGTCCGAACTCGGCCGGCCTCGAAACCGGCGACACCAACGAATACACGATCGCGAACGTCGCAGCCGGCGTCGAGCTTCGCGCTACGCTGACCTGGTTCGATCCGCCGGCGGCGCCGGGCTCGGCGTCGACGCTGATCAACAACCTCGATCTCGAAGTCGTCGGTCCGGATTCGACCGTGTATCTCGGCAACCACTTCACGTCGGGCGTCTCGACGCCGGGCGGTTCGGCGGATGCGAAGGACACCGTCGAGCAGGTGCGCCTGACGACGCCGGTCGCCGGCAGCTACACGTTCCGCGTCAAGGCGACCGACGTTCCAGGCGACGGGACTTCGGGTTCCGACCGTCAGGGTTATGCGCTCGCGGTCTCGGGCGCATTCGGCATGCCCGATCCCGCGCCGTTCCCTGCACCGACGAACCTCGCGGTCGCCGGCAACGGCTCGACCGGCGTCTCGATCGGCTTCACGGCGGGCAGCGCGCAGAGCTTCCAGCTCTATCGCGCCGACGGCACTTGCGCGACCGCCGCGCCCGGCGATTTCCACATGGTCGGAAGCGGCGCGGCGAGCCCGCTCGTCGACGACCGCACGCAGGGCGGCTTCAGCTACGCGTACAAGGTGCGCGGCGTGCAGGGTGACGTCGAAGGCGACGTATCGGCCTGCATCGACGTCGTTTCCGACGACACCTGCAATCTCCTGCCGGTGTTCGACACGGCATCGGTTACAGCCGACGGCAATCACTCGAGCTGCAGCGTCGAGGTCGACTGGGCCGCCGCGCAGGCGAGCTGTCCGGCCGCAGGAGGCGTCAAGTACACCGTGCTGCGCGATACCGATCCGTATCTCGGCAATGCGCAGGCGGTCGCGACCGATCTCGAATCGCCGGGCTTCGTCGATACCGATGTCGTCGACGGCACGCCGTACTATTACCAGGTCGTCGCGACGGACGATCTCGGCAACGCGGCGCCGGTCTCGCGCGTCGCGAACGCGACGCCGGCGGGCTCGGACGGCCCCGATCCCGCGACGCTCGTCGACGACGTCGACACGCACAGCTACATGTCGATGGAAGTGCCGTGGCAGATCACGAACACGGCCGCGACGAACGGCACGTTCAGCTACCACAACGCCGGCGACAACCAGACCTACATCGCCGGTGCCTGCGCGAGCATCGAGACGCCGGAGCTGACGCTGCCGCCGGCGGCTGCGCTTTCGTACAAGGCGCAGTACGACGTCGAATACCAGTGGGACGGCGTCGTCACCGAGATCTCGACCGACGGCGGCGCGACGTGGGCCGATCTTCCGCCCGATGGCGGCTATCCGAGCTCGTTCGCGCAGACGCAGGGCAACGGCTGCGATTTCCCGGCCTCGCAGGGCGCCTTCAACGGCGTCAGCACGGCGGGCAATCCGGCCGATCCCGGCAACGGCTCGACGACTCCGGAGTTCCTCGATTTCGGCAACGATCTCTCGGCGTATGTCGGCCAGACCGTGCGCATCCGCTGGCGGTTCTCATCGGACGGCGGCGCGGAGTTCTCGGGCTTCTGGCTCGACGAGGTTCGTCTCTCGGGCGAGTCGATCGACACGATCTTCGAGGACGGCTTCGAAGGCACGGGCGGCAGCGGCGGCGATTACGTCTGCCACTGATCGCTGCGAAAAACGGGCGTTCGACGCCCGGCAATCCGAGAACGGCGCGGATCACCGCGCCGTTTTCGTTTTTGTTCTCAAGCGACTGCGATATTTCTGCAACCCTCCTGCGACGCAGCGCGACATACCGTATCTACGAGGTATCTCGTCGGTCGTTCCCACCGCGGGCCGGATCATAGGCCCGACGGCGGATCGACGATGGATTGGTCGCGCGAACGGTACAAATCTGTGCCGATAGTCCTGTTGTCGCGCGCTTTCCGGCCGCCGATACTCGAACAGCGAAACTGCGCTTACTCCCTGGGGAAAATCCGTCATGCCAAACCTGCCTGCACGCACCGCGCTCGCCGCGGCTCTCACGCTCGCGCTCGCCGCTCCGACCGCGTTTTCCGCGACGCGCGTCGTCGCGAACGCGCCCGCCGTCGAATCGCTCGATTCCGCACGCGCGAATCCCGATGTCCTGATCCTGCGCGGCGGCGTCTTCGATCCCGCTTCGCAGGAGCTCGATTTCTCGACGACCGGCGCCGCGACCGCGACGAGCTCTTCGTATGCGATCGTACAGTTCGCGCCGGGGCATCTCTCGGACCGCAAGACGCTTGCGCTGCGCGGCGTGCAGTTCCTCGGTTACGTGCCGAACAACGCGTACTACGTCAAGCTGAACGGCACGAGCCTCGACGCGCTGCGCCGCACGGCCGGCGTGCGCTGGGCCGGCTCCGTCCAGCCCGGCATGAAGCTCGATCCGCGGCTCTGGTCGAGCAGCAGCCGCGACGCGGCGCGACAGGAAGACGGGCGCTATGAAATCAACGTGCACGCGTTCCGCGGCGTGCCGGCGTCTTCGATCGCGGCGGCACTCGAAAAGCTCGTGCCCGGCGTCGAGATCACCGCGCGGAGCGAGCGCGCCGACGCGCCGCAATACGTGCGCGCTTCGGTCGACATCGGAGCGCTCGATCTCCTCGTGCGCGCGGCGACGTCGATCGACGGCGTCGCGTTCGTCGAGCCGTGGCTGCAACCGCACTATCACAACGCCGGCGCGATCGGCGCGATCCAGGGCAACTCGACGGCGGCGTGCGCGGGCAGCGGCCCGGTCTGCGGGCCGACGCCGATCTGGGATCACGGCATCTTCGGCTCGGGCCAGATCGCTGGCATCGCCGACTCGGGCACGACGCCGAACGCCGCGTGGTTCACGACGATCGACAACGGGACGGGACCGCACACCGCGATCACGTTCACCGATCCCGTCGCGCCGGTGCCGCCGGCGACCGGCATCCTCTATCCCGACAACAAGATCCTCGGCTACTGGGTGCAGCCTGGATCGCACGAGTACGACGCCGGCGTCTTCCACGGCACGCACACGACCGGCACGCTGGTCGGCGACGCGGCCGGCGTCTTCGGTGCGGACACGTATCTCGCCTCGACGCCGACCGCGGCGAACCATGAGCTCGCCGACGGCATGGCGCCGAACGCGCAGCTCCTGTTCCAGGACATCGGCGCCGACGCGTCGACGTCGGTGACCGTGCTCGACTTCGACGGCACGATCGAGCAGTCGTACAACGGCGGCGCGCGCCTGCACAACAACAGCTGGGGCGCCGGCACGCGCGGCCAGTACAGCGGCGACGATCAGAACCTCGATCGCGCCACGCACAAGCTCGAAGACATGCTCGTCGTGATGTCGGCCGGCAACGACGGTCCCGGCGCCGGCACGCTCGGTTCGCCGGGCAACGCGAAAAACGCGCTGACCGTCGGCGCGCTCGGTCACGCCGGCTCGACGACTGTCGCGGGCTTTTCCAGCCGCGGCCCGACCGCGGACGATCGCTACAAGCCCGACATCATGGCGCCCGGCAGCAGCACGATCTCGGCCAAGGGCTCGACGAACGTCAACGACACGCCGCAGGCGCCGCTGACCGCAAGCCTGAGCGGCACGTCGATGGCCGCGCCGACGATCACCGGCAACGCCGTGCTCGCGCGCCAGTTCTTCGCCGACGGCTGGTATCCGCGCGGCGAGAAGACGGCCGCCGACGCGTACAACCCGAGCGGCGACGTCATGAAGGCCGTGCTTTTGAACGGCACGAACCCGCTGACGAACTGGCCGAACAACAATACCGGCTGGGGCCGCGCCTGGCTCGACGGCAACCTCTGGTTCAAGTCGACGATGCCGGACGGCGACGACAGCCGCCGCCTGCGCATCTTCGAGCGCACGGATGCGACCGGCCTCGAAACCGGCGAAGCCACCGAGTACACAATCGCGAACGTCGCCGCCGGCGTCGAGTTCCGCGCTACGCTGACGTGGTTCGATCCGCCGGCCGAGCTCAGCGCGGCGACGACGCTGATCAACAACCTCGATCTCGAAGTCGTCGACCCGACTTCGACGACGTATCTCGGCAACCACTTCAGCGGAGGCGTCTCGATTGCGGGCGGCACGGCCGACACGAAGAACACGGTCGAGCAGGTGCGCTTCACCGCGCCGGTTGCGGGCAGCTACACGATCCGCGTCAAGGGCACCAGCGTGCCGGGCGACGGCAGCGCGGGATCGGATCGCCAGGGTTACGCGCTCGCAGTCTCCGGCGCGTTCGGCCTGCCGGATCCGACGCCGTTCCCGGCGCCGACCGCGCTCGACGTGGCGAGCAACGGAACCGGCGGCGTCGCGATCGGCTTCACCGCGGCAGCCGGCGCGCAGAACTTCCAGCTCTATCGCGCGGACGGCACCTGCGCGACCGCGAACCCGGGCGATTTCCGACTCGTCGGCAGCGCGAACGCATCGCCGGTCGTCGATGACCGCACGCAGGGCGGCTTCAGCTACGCGTACAAGGTGCGCGGCGTGCAGAACGACGTCGAAGGCGCGGTGTCGACCTGCATCGACGTCGTCTCCGACGACGACTGCACGCTCGCGCCCGCGTTCGACACGAACTCGCTCGCGGCCGACGCAAATAACGCGGATTGCAGCGTCGCGCTCTCCTGGGCCGCGGCGACACCGAGTTGCCCGGCCGCGTCGGGCGTGACCTACAGCGTGCAGCGCGACACCGATCCGTACTTCGGGAATCCGCAAACGCTGGCGACGGATCTCGCGACGCCGGACTTCACCGACGTCGCCGTCACGGACGGCGCGCCGTACTACTACCAGGTCATCGCGACGGACAGCTTCGGCAACGAAGCGCCGCTCTCGAAGATCCTCAACGTGACGCCGGCCGGCGCCGACGGCCCGGATCCGGCGACGCTGTTCGACGACGTCGACACGCACACGTACATGGCGATGGAAGCGCCGTGGCGCATCACGAACACCGAGGCGGCCGATGGCGTCTTCAGCTATCACAACGCCGGCGACAACGCGGCCTATCCGGATCTCACCTGCGCCTCGATCACGATGCCGGAGCTGCACCTGCCTTCGGATGCCGTGCTGAGCTTCCAGGCGATGTACGACCTCGAGTTCGAATGGGACGGCGTCGTGCAGGAGATCTCTATCGACGGCGGCGCGACGTGGAACGATCTGCCGCCCGACGGCGGTTATCCGAGCTCGTTCGCACAGACCACCAATCCGCCGGTCAACGCCTGCGGCTATCCCGCGAGCCAGGGCGCGTTCAACGGCGTGACGACGGCGGCCTCGAACGCCGATCCGAACAACGGCACGGCGACGGCGGTGTTCAAGCCGTTCACGACGGATCTTTCGACGTATGCGGGACAGAACGTCACGATCCGCTGGCGCTTCTCGTCCGATCCGGCATCGGGCTTCGCGGGTTTCTTCCTCGACGGCGTGCACATGACCGGAACGGTCGACGACACGATCTTCGAGGACGGCTTCGAAGGCACCGGCGGTCCCGGCGGCGGCAGCGGCGATTACATGTGCCACTGAGCGCAGTACGCGTTTCGCACTCACGAAACCGGCGCGGATTTCCGCGCCGGTTTTTTTGTAATCGATTGCTCGATCGCGATCGCCTTGATCGCGACGCAAATGGCGACGCGTGAGGTAATGTGACCGGGATCGCTTGAAGCGGCTGTCGACGGCCGCGTATCCCGAGAAGAAAACCGTCCGTCCCCATGGCCGCGCGACCGAACGACAAGAAACGCTCCTTTGCGCGCCGCCTGCTGCGCTGGATCGCATTCGCGATCGTCGCGTGGATCGCGCTTAGCGTGCTGGCCGTCGCGATCCTGCGCTTCGTGCCTCCTTTCACGTCGGCTTTCATGATCGAGCGCCGCATCGCGGCGCTTGCGAGCGGCCAACGGGATTTCGCGCTGCACTATCGCTGGACGCCGTGGGATCGCGTCTCGAAGCAGCTGCCGATCGCGCTCGTCGCGGCGGAGGATCAGAAATTCCCGTACCACCACGGCTTCGACGTCGAGGCGATCCAGGACGCGATCGCCGATGCCGAGGACGGCGATCGCCTGCGCGGCGCCAGCACGATCAGCCAGCAGGTCGCGAAGAATCTCTTTCTCTGGAACGGCCGCAGCTTCGTGCGCAAGGGGCTCGAAGCGTATTTCACCGTGCTGATCGAGGCGATGTGGCCGAAGCGGCGCATCCTCGAGATCTATCTCAACATCGCCGAGTTCGGCGACGGCATCTACGGCGCGGCTGCGGCAAGCGAGCGATATTTCGGCAAGCCGCCGTCGGCGCTTGGCGCACGCGAGGCGGCGCTGCTCGCGGCCGTATTGCCGAATCCGCGGCGCTATCGCATCGGATCGGGTTATGTGCAGCAGCGCGCGGCGTGGATCGAAAGGCAGGCCGTGCAGCTCGGCGGTCCTTCGTATCTGCCGAAATAGGCTTACAAGGAAACGCGCCTCGTCATGCACGCGATGCACGGCCGATCCTTTTCACCGTCATTCCGGCGAAAGCCGGAATCCATTTTTGCGTTACGGAGCGAAAAGCAACATGGATTCCGGCTTTCGCCGGAATGACGGTGACAGGGAGCGCAGCGAATGACGGGATCGAGGCGACTCGGCTAGCATGAGAGTCCGCGCGGCTCATCGTTTCCCGCACATGCAAAAGCTCACCGTCGTCGTGCCCGCCTACAACGAAAGCGAGGGCTTGCGCGATTTCCACGCGCGGCTCGCGAAGGTGCTCGACGGACTCGATCTCGAGAGCGAAGTGCTCTACGTCGACGACGGCAGCCGCGACGACACGTACGCGATCATGCGCGCGCTTGCCGACGAGGACCGGCGCGTCTCGACGCTCCGCCTCTCGCGCAACTTCGGCAAGGAGCTCGCGCTGACGGCCGGACTCGATCACGCCGATGCCGACGCCGTCGTCGTGATCGATGCGGATCTTCAGGATCCGCCCGAGCTGATTCCGACGTTCGTGCAGCACTGGCGCGAAGGTTACGACGTCGTCTACGGCACGCGCGCCTCGCGCGCCGGCGAGACGCGATTCAAGAAGGCGACCGCGTCGGCGTTCTATCGTCTGATGAGCCGTCTCTCGCCGACGCCGATCCCGCGCGACACCGGCGATTTCCGCCTGCTCTCGCGACGCGCGCTCGACGCGCTGAAGCAGGTGCGCGAGCGCCAGCGCTTCATGAAAGGTCTTTTCACCTGGGTCGGCTACCGGCAGCTCGCGGTCGTCTATCACCGCGATCCGCGCCATGCCGGCGAGACGAAGTGGAATTACTGGCGCCTCTGGAACTTCGCGATCGACGGCATCACGTCGTTCAGCGGCGCGCCACTCAAGCTCGCGACCTACGTCGGGCTCGCGACCGCGCTGCTCGCGTTCGTGTTCGGTCTTTACGTTTTCGGCAAGGCGCTCTTCTTCGGCGATCCGGTCCAGGGCTATCCCTCGCTGATGCTCGTCGTGCTGTTCCTCGGCGGCGTGCAGCTCATGGCGCTCGGCGTGATCGGCGAATATCTCGGACGTCTTTACGTCGAATCGAAACAGCGCCCACTGTACCTCGTAGACGAGTATCATCCGCCTCACGGCGGAGCCTGAGTCCGGCGCCGCCCCTACCTGCGAGGAATACCGATGACGAAGCGCGCCCTGGGGCTGGCGGCAGCCGGCTTGTTGTCGCTGGTTTGTGCAGGACTGGGTTTCTGGCAGTACCGCGAGGCGCACAAGCCGATGTTCCTGCGCGGCGAAAACGAGGCCGAGGAGCAAGGGCGTCCGCCGGTCGACGGCGATTACTGGGCGATCCGCGTCGGATACGGCGGCGATCCGCACAACATGCGCTTCGAGCCGCGCTGGCTGCTCGATGCGAAGCAGCAGGATGCGCGCATCGCCTCCGGCGTGCCGTCCGGCCGCAAGGATTACCGCAAACCTGCCGGCACGTCGCTGACGCTCGATCCCGATGCGTTCACGCTGCTTGGGCCGCAACCGCTCGCCGGCGAAGGCTTCGGCGCCGGCAACAACGCGGGACGCACGAATACGATCGTCTCCGATCCCGACAATCCCGCGGTCGCATTCATCGGCTCGGACGGCGGCGGCGTCTGGAAGACGACGAACTGCTGCACGGCCGCGACGACCTGGGAAGTCAAGACCGATTTCCCCGAGCTCGCGAGCATGGCGATCGGCGACCTCACGATGGACCCGTCGAACCACAACGTGCTGTACGCGGGCACCGGCGATCTCCGCTACGGCTCGTTCTCGTTCGGCGCAGGCGGCGTGCTGAAGAGCACCGACCGCGGCGAGACATGGACGATCCACGGCGAAGACGTGTTCAGCCCGTACTACGGTCCTGCCGCTGGCGGGTTCCCGCAGTACCAGGCGATCGGCAAGGTCGTCGTCGATCCGAACAACTCGGACAACGTGATCGTCGGCACCAAGACGGGCCTCTACTTCTCGTACGACGCGGGCGATAACTGGACCGGCCCCTGCTACACGAATTCGTTCGCGACCGCGTCGCCGCCCCAGCGCCAGGACATGACGGGCCTGCTCGCGGTGAATCGCGGCGGCTCCACCGTGCTCTACGCCGCGGTCGGCACGCGAGGTAATCCGACGCCCGTGCAGCCCGATCTCGTCAACAACGGGGCGAACGGCGTCTATCGCGCCGCGATGCCGGCGAGCGGCTGCCCCGCAGTCGTGGACTGGACGCTGCTCGCCAACGGCTTCCCGGCCGGCACCGGCGACGGCACGCCGAACACTTCGCGCGGACGCCTCGAGATCGCGGTTGCGCCGAGCGACACGATGACGCTTTACGCGATGTTCTCGAACCCGGCGTCGAGCGGCATCACGGGCATCTACAAGACGACCGACGGCGGCGACACCTGGGCCACGACCGGCCTTCCGTCCGGTCCCGGCACGCAGATGTGGTACGACTCGGGCGTCACGGTCTCGCCGACCGATCCGAACGTCGTCTTCATCTCGACGGTCGACCTCTTCCGCTCGCTCAACGGCGGATCGAGCTGGACGAACATGACGCAGTCCTACAGCGGCGGTCCTGTCCATCCCGACAACCACTCGCGCGCGATCGTCGGCGGCGATGCGAATCACGTCTTGAACGGCTGCGACGGCGGCATCTACTACGTCGACAATGCGCTGACCGCGACGAGCGCGTTCAACGCGAACTGGGTCGCGTTGAACGACACGCTGCCGACGATCGAGATCTACCACGGCGACATCACCGCGAACTTCGCGACGTCGTCGAATCCTGGCGCGACCGCCGGATTCCAGGACAACGGCAGTGCATCGGTCGTGTTCAGCGGCGATCCCGGCCCGTCGGAGTGGGAAGCGACGAACGGCGGCGACGGCATCGTCTCGCGCATCGAGCCCGTGCTTGGACAGTGGTGGTACACGTCGATCTATTACGGCGCGGTCTACGTCAGCACGAGCGGTCCGTTCGGCGGACAGCAGAATGCGGCACCGAACTTTCCGGGCAGCGAGCGTGCGAGCTTCCTGACGCCGTTCGACCTGTTCCGCAACGGCGTGCTCGACGCGCCGGACGGCGCCTGCACGAGCGCCGCGGGCTGCAAGCACATCATCCTCGGCACGCAGCGCGTCTGGGAATCGACGCAGGGCGGACGCCCGACGAGCTCATGGAGCGCGAAGACCGGCGACGTGACGAAGAACAACCTCGTGCTCGGCGGCGACAACCGCTCGTACATCAATCAGATCCACTACTCGGTCAACGATCCGACCGTCGCGATCCTCGGCACGAACGACGGCAACGTGCAATACGTCTTCGGGCTCGGCACGACGAGCGCAGCGACGGCCGTCGACGTCACCGGCGGCAACAGCGTGCTGCCCAATCGGCCGATGCAGGACGTCGCGACCGATCCGAACAATCCGCTGATCGGCTACGCCGCAGTCGGCGGCTTCAACGGCAATACGGCGGCAACGCCCGGCCACGTGTTCAAGGTCACGTGCACGGTGAATTGCGCGAGCTTCACCTGGGTCGACAAGAGCGGCAATCTGCCCGACATCCCGGCGAACGCCGTCATCGCGAACCCGAACATTCCCTCGCAGGTGTTCGTCGGCATGGACTGGGGCCTCTATTACACCGACGACATCAACGCCGATCCGCCGGTCTGGCAGCGTTTCGAGGGTCTTCCGCACGTGATGGTCTGGAGCCTCTCGATCGACCGCGGCTTCACGACGCTAGCGGCGTTCACGCGTTCGCGCGGCGCGTGGGCGTGGCCGCTGCCGCAGCCGTCGGGCGAGAGCGCCGACGTCGCGGTGACGATCTCGCCGCCTTCGTCGGTTGGTCCCGGCCTCGAGTTCACCTATACGGTGACCGTGACGAACCACGGACCCGACGACGCGAACAACGTCAGCCTCGACAGCCCGCTGCCGGCCGGCTTCACATCCAAGGGCAACAGCGGAGACTGCACGACTGCGTTCCCGTGCGTGTTCCCGACGCTCGCGAGCGGCGCCAGCGTCGAGGTCACCGTCGCCGCCTGCGTGCCACGCGACTTCCGGACGAATCCCGTCACCTTGAACGCGAGCGCGACGAGCGGCACGACCGACCCCGACAGCGGCAACGACAGCGCAAGCGTCGACGTCCCGCTGATCGCATCGATCTTCGCTGACGGCTTCGACTGCCCCTGAACGAAAGAAGCACGCGCCGGCCGGTCCGGCGGCGCGTGCTGCGCGGCGACAAGCGGCGCGCCGTCGCGCGCGCTAGACTCGGCTGACAACGCTCGACCGTCGAACGGAGGCTCGCATGCTCCAGGTCAGGCACCTGCTCGCCGAGAAGGGCGACAGCGTCTTCTCGATCGGGCCCGACGAGCCCGTGCTCGCCGCGGTCCGCATGATGGCGGACCACTACATCGGCGCGCTGCTCGTCATGCGCGGCGACGAGCTCGTCGGCATCGTTTCCGAGCGCGACTACGCGCGCAAGATCATCCTCCAGAACCGCTCCTCCGCCGACACGCCCGTCCGCGACATCATGAGTGCGCCGGTGCTCACGGTTCAGCCCGAGGACTCCACCGACACCTGCATGCGGCTTTGCACGGACCGCCGCGTGCGCCACCTGCCGGTCGTCGAGGACGGCAAGATCGTCGGCGTCGTGTCGATCGGCGATCTCGTCAAGGCCGTGATCAGCGAGCAATCGGAGCAGATCGAGCATCTGCGGCGGTATATCGCCGGCTAGACAGCGGCGACTGCTGTCGCGGGCTCCTCCGCGAAAACGTCCGTTTTTGATCGGCCGTGCCCGTTTGTCCGGCCTGGAGCCCTTTTGACGTAGTGAAGCGTTCGAACGTTTTCGCCCGCCCTTCGCGGGCCACGATCGGACCCGTCCATGAAAAACTCCTTGTCGCCGGCTCACCCGCGAGCCACGTATCTCGGCCTCGCGGTCGCGCTGTTCGGCGGACCCGCCGCGGTCGCCGCCTTTCGCGTCGTGGTGGGTGAGAACCCATCCGATCTCCAGCTCATCGGCCGCGAGCTGTTCCTGTTCGCGCTGGCGGGATTCCTGCTCTGGCTCGTTCGCGGACGCGAAAAACTGCCGCTCGCTTCGATCGGCCTTCGACGCGAGCACGCCTTGAAGTCGGTTCTCTGGGGTCTCGCCTGGGGTCTCGCCTTGCTTGCGCTGACGGTCGGGCTGTACGTCCTTTTCCAGCAGTTCGGCGTGAAACTCGGAAGCGAAGCATCGAGCGCGTTTCGTCCGTCAATGGGAGTCGTCGCGCTCGTGACGTTGCGCGCCGGCATCGTCGAAGAGCTTTTCTACCGGGGCTACGCCATCGAACGGCTCGAAAGCCTCACCGGCAGCCGCTCGATCTCGATTCTCGCGCCGCTCGCATGCTTTGTCGCGGCGCACTATCGTCAAGGCATCGGCGGCATGGTGGCCGCGGCCGTGCTCGGAGGTCTTCTCACGATCGTGTATCTGCGGCGGCGCGATCTCGTCACGAACATGACGGCGCATGCCTCGACCGACTTCGTGCTCAACGTCGTGCTGCCTCTCCTCGGCGGTGATTGATACACCGCCGTCCGCGAGTCACGCTTCCGCGTCGGGCTGATTCTCCGGCCGCGCGCGATCGAATGCATCGAGCTCCATGCACGCCGCGACGATCGCCTCGATCGTCGGATACGGCGAAAGATCGACGCCGAAGCGGCGCGCGTTGTAGACCTGCGGGACGAGGCAGATGTCGGCGAGCGTCGGCGTGTCGCCTTCGCAGAAGAGGCCCGTCGAAGGATGGCGCGCGACGAGCTCCTCGAAGCTCGCGAAGCCTTCTTCCATCCAGTGCCGCATCCAGCGATGCCGCGCCGCTTCGTCGGCGCCGAGCTCGCGATCGAGATAGCGCATGACGCGCGTGTTGTTGAGCGGATGGATGTCGCACGCGACGAGCAGCGCGAGCGAGCGCACGCGCGCGCGATCGCGCGCGGTCGGCGGCAGCAGCTTCGTCTCGCCGTCGTAGGTCTCGTCGAGGTATTCGATGATCGCAACCGACTGGCGGATCACGCGGCGGCCGTCGACGAGCGTCGGCACGAGCTCCTGCGGATTGACTTTGCGGTATTCGGGCGAATGCTGCTCGCCGCCGTCGCGCACGAGATGCACCGGCACGATCTCGTAAGTGAGACCCTTGAGGTTCAGCGCGATGCGCACGCGATACGCGGCGCTCGATCGCCAGTAGCTGTAAAGCTTGAGCCCTTCGACCATGCCGCGCTCCGAAGACAAAACCGCTTCGATGCGCAAATCATTCGGCGAAACGCGCTCGCCCGTCAATGTGAATCTTTAGCCCTCCCCTTCAAGGGGAGGGTTGGGTGGGGATGGTGTTCACGACTCAACAGCTATGCACGTCGCCGCTCAACGCTTCGATCCGGCGCGCGTCACCGTCTGCTCGATCGCCCCGAAGAGGCTTTTCCCCGCCGCATCCGTCATCTCGATACGCACGACGTCCCCGAACGTCAGGAACGGCGTCGAGGGCTTGCCGTCGCGCAGCGTCTCGACCGTGCGCTGCTCGGCGAGACAGGACGCGCCTTTCGACGTGTCCTCGTTCGCGATCGTGCCCGATCCGACGATCGTCCCGGCCGCGAGCGGCCGCGTCTTCGCGGCATGCGCGACGAGCTCGGCGAAACCGAACTGCATGTCGACGCCGGCCTCGGCCTCGCCGAACCACTCGCCGTTGATCCAGGTGCGCATCGGCAGATGCAGCTTGGAATCCTTCCATGCATCGCCGAGCTCGTCCGGCGTCGCGAGCACCGGCGAGAGCGCCGAGCGCGGCTTCGATTGCAGGAAACCGAAGCCCTTCGCGAGCTCCGGCGGAATCAGGTTGCGCAACGATACGTCGTTGACGAGGCCGACGAGCTGGATGTGTTTTTCCGCATCGGCCGCGGAGACACCCATCGGCACGTCGTCGGTGACGACGATGACCTCGGCTTCTAGATCGATGCCCCAGTCCTCGCTCGCGGCGAGGATCGGATCGCGCGGCCCATAGAAACCGGCGCTCGTCGCCTGATACATCAAGGGATCGGTGTAGAACGTCTCGGGCACTTCCGCGCCGCGCGCCTTGCGCACGCGCGCGACGTGCGGAAGGTACGCGCTGCCGTCGACGAACTCGTACGCGCGCGGCAGCGGCGCCGCGAGCGCGGCGACGTCGAGCGTGAATGCGCCGTCGGCGCGGCCGGCATTCAGCGCTTCGGACAGCGCGTTGAGACGCGGCGCGACGTTCGACCAGTCGTCGAGTGCGACCTGCAGCGTCGGCGCGATGCCGCTCGCCTTCACGGCTTTCGAAAGATCGCGGCTGACGACGACGAGCGTGCCGTCGCGTCCGCCTTCCTTGAGTGATCCGAGTTTCATGCAGGTTTCCGTTGCGATGATGTGTCCGCGCCGCGCTTCTCGAGCACGGCGACGAGATTGGGATCGAGCGGCAGCCGGCGGATGCCGTAGAGCCGCGCGATCGAACGTTCATTGCGGCGGCGGCGGAACGCGAGCCAGCCGTGCCAGACCGACGCGAGCGGCCCCGGCCGCGATGGTACCCGGCGCGCGTTGTCGATGCGCACGACGTCAAAGCCGGTGAGGCTCGCGAGGTATTCGATCTTGTACGTCGACAGCGCCGACTTGTGGCTGAAATCGCCGTTCTGGTAGATGCGGCCGAACGGGCTGTGGCCGTTCGGGAAGCGGCTGAGGAAGCGTCCGCCGTCGGCGAGCAGCGCATGGATCGCGCGGAAGCTCGCGACGAGCTCGTCGAAATCCCAGTGCTCGAGCACGTCGAACGCGACGACGAGATCGAAGCGCCTGCCGCTCGCCGCGATTTCGGCGAGCGACGCATCGAGCGTCTCGAAGCCGTGACGGCGCGCGGCTTCGCGCGCCTCGGCATTGATCTCGATGCCGGTGACGTCCGCGCCTTCGCCTTTCGCGAACGCGAGGAACTCGCCGTTGCCGAAACCGATCTCGAGCACGCGCCGTTTGCGGAGTGGCATGTCGCGGAACTCGGCAGCGAAATAGCGGCGTTTGCGATCGCTCGCCGCGAACGTGCCGTCCCACTTTTTCCACGACGCGTAACCCGCGTACGGATCGGCGCCTGCGCTCGCGGGCTCGTCCATCGCGCTCTCCGCGCTCAACTTCTCGGCGCGCTGAAATGTTTGCGCAAGCCGCGCCAGCAATCCTGATAATCGCGCTGACGATGCGGCGATTCGATCGCCTGCCGCGTCGGATGGATCACCGCGCGCGTCTCGAACATGAAAGCCATCGTGTCGACGATGTGATCGGGCTTCGTGACGTCGGCGTTCGACGCCTTCTCGAAGCTCGCGGCGTCCGGTCCGTGCCCGCTCATGCAGTTGTGCAGCGAAGCGCCGCCCGGCACGAAGCCGCCGGCCTTCGCGTCGTACGCGCCGTGGACGAGGCCCATGAACTCGCTTGCGATGTTGCGATGGAACCACGGCGGCCGGAACGTGTGCTCGGCGACGAGCCAGCGCGGCGGGAAGATCGCGAAGTCGATGTTCGCTACGCCGGGCGTGTCCGACGACGAGGTCAGCACCGTGAAGATCGACGGATCCGGATGGTCGTAGCTGATCGAGCCGATCGTGTTGAAGCGGCGCAGGTCGTATTTGTACGGGACGTGATTGCCGTGCCAGCCGACGACGTCGAGCGGCGAATGATCGATCGGCGCCGACCAGAGCGTTCCCTGGAATTTCGCGATCAGCTCGAAATCGCCGTCAATGTTCTCGTAGGCCGCGACCGGCGCGAGGAAATCGCGCGCATTCGCGAGGCAGTTCGATCCGATCGGACCGAGCTCGGGCAGCCGGAATGTCGCGCCGAAGTTCTCTGCGACATAACCGCGCGCCTCGCCGTCGAGAAGCTCGACACGGAAACGGATGCCGCGCGGAACGATCGCGATTTCCTGCGGCTCGACTTCGAGCACGCCGAGCTCGGTCGCGATGCGAAGGCGTCCCTGCTGCGGAACGATCAGCAATTCGCCGTCGGCGACGTAGAAGAAACGGCCTTGCATCGATCGGTTCGCGGCGTAGACATGGATGCCGCAACCCGATTGCGACGCCGCGCCGCCGTTGCCGGCCATCGTGTAAAGGCCGTCGACGAAATCGGTCGGCTTCGACGGCAGCGGATACGGATCCCAGCGCAGCTGATTCGGCGACGTCACGGTTTCGTCGAAACGGTTGTGGAACGTCGCGTGCTCGCGCGACTCGAACGCGCCGTGAATCGCCGCGGGCCGGATGCGATAGAGCCAGCTGCGGCGGTTCAGATGACGCGGCGCCGTGAACGCGGTGCCGGAAATCTGCTCGGCGTAGAGGCCATGCGCGACCTTCTGCGGCGAGTTCTGGCCGATCGGCAGCGTGCCG